>JALYTI010000417.1 GCA_030854375.1 Acidobacteriota bacterium
GACCGCTTACGAAGAGCGAGATGTTTGGTTGATGAACCTGAAGGTAGATCCGGTGTTCGCAAAGCTTCGTTCCGATCGACGCTTCCAGGACTTGCTCACGCGCGCCGGCCTCAGACCGTAAATCAGCGGGGACAGAGGAGCAGGAGGCAGGCGACAGGACAAGGAGCACAACTCTTTGGAGTGCGCTGACTCGTCGGCGCTTTGGTCGGGCGCGACTTGTCGCGGCATGCGCCAAACGCTTCTCAACCCTTTTGGCAAAGTTCGAGGTTAATTAGCTCGGGGTCAGGAAGGCGGGCATGCCCCCGCTCTTTCGCTCCCACCAATTCTTTTGAACCACCGAACTATTTCATAATACGGCGACGTGATGTTCCAGTCGAATAGCTAGCCAGCGGAGGTGATTGTCGTGAGTGCAGCAGCGGTAGTGGCGGCAGCAATTGCGCAAGCAATCAGGGCGAGCGGGGTGTTGGTTCGAGTTTCCCCGGAAGATTTTCAAAACATTCTTCGCAAGGTCGAGCATCCGCTCGTCATATATTCCTCAGGCGGCATCTTCAAGAACCATCATCAATATCTAACCAGCTACAAGGGCTTCGCTTTCTTTACGAAATCACCGAACGAGCTCATTCTTCCCACGGGTGTGGAGACCATCGTGGCCAACAAGATTTGGGTACCGTAGATTGAAGCGCTTACAGTCGGCAGCAGGCAGGGGCAGGAGGACTAAGCAGAAACGCAACCGGTTCTATTCAGTTACTCTTTGACGCCTTCTTTGCGGAACTAACGGCACGCGGCTTTGCCGCTACCTTTGCGGAAAGCCTATCGCTTTCCGGTCCGGTTTGAATAATCGAGGCTCCGCCTCGGCGATTCGCTACCGGCGGGTACAACACCTCAAGCGTTCGCAAAAAGAAAATGCCGCGACTTTCATCGCGGCATCTTGATTTGATCAACCCCGTGTCCTCTGACCTCTGTCCTCTGCCCTACGGCCTGCGAAGGATTTGCTCCAAAATCGTAGCAGCCGTGTTGCCTCTTCTATTACTACGGTTCCTCGAGTACTGCCGATAACCATCGTCGTAACCGCGGACAAACCCATCACGATAAGCCTGCGTCGACGCGTTCTTATAGTAGCGTGATCGCTGCGGACTGTAGCCCTTGTTAGCTTGTCCATCACTGGCGCCTGTGTTCAGACCCTGCTGGTAACCAGCGTTAATTTCCTGATTGTTGTAACCACCATTTCCATAACCACCATTTCCATAACCACCATTTCCATTACGGTAGCCGCCGTTTCCGTAAGAGCCATTTCCTGAGTACTGTCTGTATCCTTCGTCGTAACCGCGCACGAACCCATCACGATAGGCCTGTGTCGAGGCGTTCTGATAGTAGCGTGATCGCTGCGGACTGTAGCTCTTGTTACTTTGTCCGTCGCTCGCGCCGGTGTTTAGACCCTGCTGGTAACCGGCGTTCTGTTCCTGATTGTTGTAGCCGCCATTTCCGTAGCCACCGTTTCCGTTCCCACCGTTGCCATAGTAGGGATCATTTCGATAGCCACCGTTTCCGTAAGAGCCATTTCCTGAGGACTGTCTGTACCCTTCATCGTAGCCGCGCACAAAGCCATCACGAAAAGCTTGAGATGAAGCGTCGCGATAATAATGCGAGCGCTGCGGACTGTAGCTCTGGCCCCGTTGAGCGTCGCTGGCGCCTGTGTTCACTCCGTACTGATAACCCTGCTGTACTTGCTGGTTGTTGTAGCCGCCGTTGCTTCTGTTATTCCGCCACTGTGCATCGGCCGTCGTGCTGGTCGTAGCAATGACGCCGAAAACAAACGCGAGCGCTACCAGAGCGCCGCCAAAAGTCTTTTTCATTTCTGTCCTCCGTTTTGCCTTCTTCCGCCCGTATTGATTCTTCCCGTCGTTTGAACTGAAATGTGCAACCCTTATGCCACTTCTTTCCTTCGAAATTTTCGCGATTATTTCGAAAACATTGGGATTTTTGGCTGCTGCGAAGTACCCATTTCGTGCAGCCGATGTCTGAGATCCGATACTGCGACACTGCGGCTTTCGGGTACCTCACTAGTCTCGGCAGACACTGGTAGTCTCCGGCATCCAATATCTATATCTGATATCTGACGTCTGATCTCTGGCCGAAGACGCTCACTCTTACGTCGTCTCGCTCAACTCGCCGATTTCTGGAAGAGGGCTATAATGAGAGTACGGATTGAACAAATGCTTTAGTAGCGAGTGGTGTTGGTTTGTTAATGGAACGCGCTTCAGCTTGCGCAACTGAACCCCGGGTAACGGAACGCTAACAGGTTGCGATACGAAGAAAAGGTTGGGTTGAAAAGTTGGCGCTACAAAGAACGTATTAGGAACATTTAGGGGGGGTTAATCATGAGTTGGAATCAACCATCGTGGAATCAGTCTTCATCGAGGGGATCTTCATTCGTTCCGGCAGACGTAAGCGACGAGCGGGTCAGCGCTTTTCTCACCAGGGTCTATGGCTGGATGTTTGTCGGCCTGCTCATTACTGCCGGGACCGCATTTGCGATAGCGTCATCGCCGGCGTTAACCGCAGCTGTGTTCTCTAATCGCCTGGTGTTTTGGGTGTTACTGATCGCTCAGCTCGGGGTCGTCTTTTATCTGTCAGCACGCGTCAACAAGTTGGCCCCAACGACCGCAGCAGGCCTCTTCATGTTGTACTCCGCACTCGTTGGTGTCACCTCATCGGTGATACTGCTGGTTTACACAGGTGCGTCAATTACGTCGACTTTTATTATTACGGCGGGGATGTTTGGGGCCACGGCTTTCTTCGGCACTGTCACTAAACGGAGCCTGGCAGGCCTGGGTCAATTCTTCTTCATGGGCTTGATCGGACTTATTCTCGCGATGATTGTCGGTTTCTTCTGGCACAGCGAAGCGCTGCAGTTCGTGATCTCGGTGGTCGGCGTGTTGGTCTTTACAGGTCTTACAGCCTGGGACGCGCAGCGCCTGAAGCAGATGGCCGTCGCGCTGCCTGACGGTGGCGTGGGTGCGTACGCAGTGGTAGGCGCGCTGTCACTCTATCTGGATTTCATCAATCTGTTCTTTTTCCTACTGAGGTTTACGGGAAATAGGAGGAACTAGGCAGTGAGCGGTGAGACGATTCTGCGAGCGGGAAATGTACATCGCGAATAGCTCAGTGGGAGTCGTTCAAAAGGGACTTTATACGCCCTTTTTATCACCGTTTTCGGTTGACTGCCAAACGATCGCGATGGAAGCACATCGCAATTACTCAACCTCCTACTGGGAGCGCGGGGCGCCCTCGCCCGCAAGGTGGGATAAAGGC
>JALYTI010000418.1 GCA_030854375.1 Acidobacteriota bacterium
GAGCCGTATCGTCTCGAAGGAAAGAAGACACTTGGGTATGAACTTGCTGAGCAACTTGATTGGAGCCTGCCTGACGTCATCATTTATCCGACAGGTGGTGGCACAGGGTTGATCGGAATGTGGAAGGCGTTCGACGAGATGGAACAGATGGGCTGGATTGGTTCGCAGCGTCCCCGGATGGTGACAGTTCAGTCAAGTGGCTGCGCTCCGATCGTGCGCGCATTCAAAGAAGGGAAGCGATTCGCCGAGGAGTTTGCGGGGGCTGAGACCGTGGCGTCGGGATTGCGGGTACCGAAAGCCATTGGCGACTTCCTGATTCTTGATGCCTTGCGCGAATCAGGCGGCACGGCAGTCGAGGTCACGGATAAAGAATTGATTGAAGCAACTCGCGAGATTGGCGCCGCCGAAGGAATATTCTGCGCCCCCGAAGGAGCAGCCTGTTTGCCCGCGTTAAGAAAGTTGCTCAAAGCCGGTGAGGTTAGCACAAACGAACGAGTGGTTTTATTTAACACTGGCGCGGGGGTGAAATACCTGGAAGCTTTTGCCAGGTCCTGATTGTTGTAACGCAAACTATTAGTTTTCGGCTGAGTGGAAATTGGAGGCCCTATCAAGTGAAATATCTTATCTCCTTAATAATTTCGGCGTTTGTGCTGGCTTCAGCAAGTGCTTTCGCTCAAACAGCTCCGAGCGCCTGGATAGGCGAAAACGACCGGCAGCAGTTTGAATCGCTGCGTCGCAGCGGTCTGGAAGCGCTCCGCAATCTGGACTACGACAAAGCGCAGAAGGACTTCAAGGAAATCGGCCAGCTTTATCCGAATCATCCTGCCGGTCCGCAGTTGCTGGCGGCACGCGTCTGGATAAAAACCCTTTATGAGTCCCGCCGCCTCCAATCGTCTCTCTTTAGTTCAGAAAGTTTCTATTCGAGCGGTGACGATAAAGTCGACATGGGAGTGGTGAACGAGTTTCGCAACCTGACCCGCGAAGCTAAGCGACGCGCTGAATCCCGACTGAAACAGAACCCAAAGGACGTTGAAGCCCTCGATTGGCTTGGCGCAATTGAGGGGTTGAAGGCTTCGTTCGAAGAAGCTGTCGAACGACGCCACTTTGCGGCCCTGCGCGATGGCGACGACGCGGTCGATCATCACCGTGAAGTCCTCAAGCTCGACCCGTCGTTCGTGGATGCCGGGCTCACAGTGGGCCTGTACGAGTACGTAGTTGGTTCTTTGCCCTTGCCGATTAAAGTGGTAGCGGGTCTCACCGGTTTCCGCGGTTCGAAAAAGCGCGGGCTGCAGATGCTTGAACGCGTTGCGAAAGAAGGCAACTGGTCACGCGACGACGCCAGCACACTGCTGATTGTTCTTTATACTCGAGAGAAGCGCTTCACAGATGCGCTGGCGCACGCGCGGGAACTGAGGGTCAGGTATCCACGCAATTACCTTTTCCGGCTGGAAATAGCTGATGCGTTAGTCTCACAGGCAGAGGTCGAGAGAAAAAACAATAACCTCGAGGGTGCTGTCAGATCTGAGCGCGAAGCATTCGCTGTCTTCGATGATTTGTTGCATGACCGATCGGTTCGAGACACAGTCTCTCGAGCGCTGGACCTGGTCCATTTCAAGTATGGCGAAGTTTTGCTCACTGCCGGAGAAGGAGAGCGCGCAGCAAAGGAATTTCTCACGGCTACCAAGGTTGAGCATGCTGAGCCTGCCCTGGTGACCATGGCCCACCTCTACGCGGCGCGCGCTTTCGACCTGGCGGGAAAACGTGTGGATGCATTGGCCCAGTATCGCGAGGTGTTGACGCGGCCCGATATCTATGCCGCCCATGACGAAGCAAAGAAGGGACTGCGCGAGCCTTACAAGACAGAAGAGCGAAACAGCGGATTGTAATCGACTCGCGGTGTCTGTTGGCGAACGAGCGGGGGCAAGCCCGCCTGCCTCACTGAGAGCTGATCGGAGTTGAGTTATTTATCCTTCATGAGAAGCTTTCAAGGTGAGATCAAGCGAGCAGCCAGGAGGTCTCTCAGGTGAGGAAGGTGGGCTGGCCCCCGCCCGTTCGCTAGCTAACTGCCTACTTGATCAAGGTGCTTGAGCTTGAATAATTATGGAGGTTTCAATGAGTAGTGATGGTTTCAAGGATGCTACGCGCGAGCAGACAAGTGTGCTGGCTCCTCTCGAGAGAGTGGCGCTGCGGGGACTCGCGCGTCGCATGCCCCAATGGGTGAATTCAGATCACCTCTCGCTTCTGGGGCTCGTGTCTATGCTTTTGGCGGGTGTTTTCTACGCGGCGAGCGGGCAGAATCCGTTAATGCTGCACCTCGTCAATTTCTGCATATTTCTCAACTGGTTTGGCGACAGCCTCGACGGAACGCTGGCGCGATACAGAGACAGACAACGCCCGCGCTATGGGTTTTATGTGGATCACATAATAGACACCTTCGGCACAATGTTTTTGATTGTGGGACTTACCCTATCGGGTTATATAACGGAAAGAATTGCCGCTGCTCTGCTGGTAGTTTTCTTTATGCTGGCTATTAACTCCTACCTGGCGGCCTACGCGCTCCGAGTGTTCAAGATCTCGCAAGGGATAATGGGACCGACTGAAATGCGCTTGATTCTCATCATCGGTAACCTTTATTTGCTCCACGCTTCGCACGTCCGACTTTTCGGTCACCGGTTTCTTCTCTTCGATGTCGGCGGAGTGGTCAGCATTATTGGGATGGCCGCTATCCTGGTCTTCTCGTCAATCAAGAACACCTACACTCTCTACGACCTGGAGCGCCTGCCGTGAGGACAGAGGAGAGGTCAGAGGTCAGAAGTCAGAGGACAGAGGTCAGAAGTCAGCTCAAGAAGTTCGGAGTACAACCTTCAGGTTGCCTTCGCGCCCACAGCAGCAAGCTAAAGCTTGTACTCTGAACTTCTTGAGCGACCTCTGACCTCTGACTTCTGACCTATGCTTCACTGGATAAAGTTTAATCTAGTTGGTGTGCTTGGCTTTGGACTACAGTCTGGCGCGCTTTTCCTTCTCACTCACAACGCTCCTCGCTTTAGTTATCTTGCCGCAACTGCTGTCGCAGTCGAGTTGGCGGTGCTAAATAATTTTGTCTGGCATCAAAGGTGGACGTGGAAAGACCGCCCATCCACAACCAGGAAAGAAACTCTGCGCAGGCTGGCGAAGTTCAACGTTACGAGTGGCCTTGTTTCAATGGCCGGCAATCTCGTTCTTATGAGCATTCTTGTGGGACGCTTAGGCTTGCCTGTCAGTGGCGCCAATGTCGTCAGCGTGGCGATGTGCTCCATGTGTAGTTT
>JALYTI010000419.1 GCA_030854375.1 Acidobacteriota bacterium
CATCTGCACAGACGTGAAATAACAATCAAGCGCGCCGAGGTCAAATGCTCGTTCCATAACATGTCCAAGTATCTGGGGGGATATGTCATCCATGTTCGTCTCAATCATCCAGAGACGTTCTGTTTGTGATGTACTCCTGCTACCTGTCTGATCTTCTCCAACCAGCACGCGTAAAGCGTTGGGAAACTTCTCATATTCTCGAGTGCCGGCGCCATAGCCACTGCCTTCCAACTTGATTTTGGGAATCGGGCCATACTCGGTGCAAACCGTAGTAATTATCGCGGCGCCGGTTGGCGTCACAAGCTCCCCAACCGTGTCTGTAGAATAGATAGCCACGCCTTTGAGTAACTCTGCGACCGCCGGCGGCGGAACGGGAAACCGTCCATGGTCCATTACAACGAAACCACTGCCAACATGGAGCGCCGAGGAAACGAATCGTTCGATCGCGAGTAACTCAAAACAAATGGCGGCACCCACCACGTCAATGATTGCATCAAGCGCGCCAACCTCGTGAAAATGAACGCGCTCAACCGGCTCGTTATGCACGTGAGCTTCGGCCTCGGCTAAACGCGAGAATATTTTTGCCGCACGATCCTTGACGCCTTCAGACAGGCGCGAGTTGTTGATTATCTTCAGAATATCCGAAAGGTGGCGGTGCGCATGTTCATGAGCAGTTTGCACACGAGCATGGGTCGCGCTGATGCCGGCACGGTCGACTCTTTCAAAGTCAATCGTATAACCAGAAACGCCCAGCAGAGAGAGCCGCTCCTTCAATAACTCAGGATCGACACCCGCGGCGATCATGGCCCCGAGGATCATGTCGCCACTGGCGCCGGCGAAGCAGTCGAAATAGAGAGTTTTCATAAGTAGGACAGACATTCCTGTCTGTCATTTCAGTAGCGCAACTTTCTATCTGTCATTTCAGTAGCGCAACTTTCTATCGGTCAGTTCCCTAACGAAACGGTGACAGGCTGGAAAGCCTGTCCTACCCTAGGCAGAATCTCGCCGGCTTTACCCCTGAGGGTTTCATTACAGACGGAAGAAAGCGGGGTGCGTTCCGGATTGACTTCGCACACATAAGCGCCCGCTGCCCTGGCAATCTCCGGAAGACTTGCGGCAGGATAAACAATGGCTGAAGTCCCAACAACAAAGCAGAGGTCACACTCGGCGGCTCTATCAGCAGCCAGTTCAAACGCGCCTGGTGGCAGCGTCTCGCCGAACAACACTACGTCCGGCCGGAGCCGATCCCCACAATCAGCGCAGACATCGGGACGCTCTTCGTCCGGCAGGATTTCGAACCGAGCGTGGCACGCCGCACAGCGCGCGCGCCAGATGCTTCCGTGCAACTCAATGACTTCCCGCGAGCCTGCTTTCTGATGCAGCCCGTCGATGTTTTGGGTGACCAGTGTGCATTGCTCAAATCGCTCTTGCCAACGCGCAATCTCTAAATGCGCTGGGTTCGGCTGTAGTGGTTGGAGAAGTTTCCGCCGATAATCAAACCATTCCCAGACTGCGGGCAGATCGCGTTTGATCATAGTTGCGGAGGAGATTACGTCGAACGGCATTCCCTTCCACACGACAGTATTGCCGCCTCCGCGAAATGTCGGCACGCCTGATTCCGCGGAAACCCCGGCGCCGGTTAGGACCTGGACGTTTTTGGCGCTCTCAAACTTCTCGCGCAACTCATCAGAAATTAGATGCGTTAGTACTTCGGTCATTGAAAAAGTGATGGTAACAGAGCGCAATCAGAAGGTGTCAAGAAGCCTTTCAGAGGGTAGGGGCTTAGTTTGAGAAAGATTTTCTTCCGCAGTTAAAGAGCGGGGGCAAGCCCACCCTTCCTGACCCGAGCTGACATGAGTCGAGCTTTGATTCCTCATATAGAGGTGCTTTCTGCATGTTTGCTAACATCACAACGCTTTGATGCGACGGTTTGAATCGTCTTTCATGCAAGAGTTTTTGTATTGTGGGACGAAGAAAAAGGCGTCACCGATCCCCATCGGCAACGCCCATACTCACAACCTTTTAGGATCGCAAGGCGCGGCAGGCACGCTTCTCAGGAGAGGAATCACTCTACCCTGAGTTGCGTGCCGACGCGGGCGAGGCTCCATGAAGTTGAAAACCCGCCTGCTCTACATTTGCAACTCACGTTCCGTATGTTTGCATGTGGCATCTTGATTGAACCAGCCAGTTTTCAACAATTCTTGGTCGGACGAATGACAAACTGAGAACAATAGAGGACACACGCCGTCCTCACTCTGCGACTCGCCGCCCCGCCCCACAGTGGTTTGATAAGTGATCGTGAGGCCTACCCGATAGCGTACACCTGGCTGGTTCCCGCCCCGTCGGTAGACTCTAATTTTCAAATTAGACACTACCCTCCTGTCGCCTTCATTCGCTGGAATTTAACAGCTGCGATATACTCTGCGCTTTTGCAAACCCAACCATTGTCCACAAGCGAGGACCTGAAGTCGAAGTGACCCTAATCGAGATCCAGGATCGTTTGAAACAACAAGTACGCGCCGCGGCGCTTGAGCTCTTTGGTGTTGAGCTGGACCAGCTCAGCGCCGAGACACCGCCGCGTCCGGAGTTGGGCGACCTGGCATTTCCGGTGTCATTCGAATTAGCGAAGCTGATTAAGCTAGGCACGGGCGTCAAGATTGCTCCGCGGACTATTGCTGAGCAGTTGAAGACGAAGCTGGAATCCAGCGCAGAAGTCGCGCGTGTGGAGGTCGCAGGTGCGGGTTACCTCAATGTATTTTTTGAGCGCGCGAAGTTATTAGCACTATTCGCTGGGGAAAAACCCTCGCAGGATGAAGAACCTGCAACCTTACCGGATCGACCCAAGAAAATGGTTGAACACACCAGCATCAATCCAAACAAAGCCGCACACATTGGCCACGTAAGGAATGCAGTTTTGGGCGATACGTTTGTGCGGGTTCTTCTGGCGGCACAGGAACGCGTAGAAGTTCAGAATTATATCGATAACACTGGTGTTCAGGTGGCTGACGTGGTTGTCGGCTTCATGCAGATCGAGAAAATGAATCTGGATGCCATCAAGGCACTGGACAGTTCCCTGCCCGCTGATCGAACTTTTGATTACTACTGCTGGGACCTCTACACCAGAGTGGGAATCTTTTATCGCGATGGCGATTCCAGGCGTGAGCCAAATCCCGAAAGGCTAAAGCTGCGTACAGACGTGTTACACGCGTTGGAGGAAGGTAACAATCCGACCGCCGAACTCGCCGATTATGTGGCAACGCGAAATGTGCAATGCATTC
>JALYTI010000420.1 GCA_030854375.1 Acidobacteriota bacterium
CACTGTTGCCGGCCTTACCGCAGTGGACGGGGCAACTGTCATGACCGACCAGTATGAAGTGTTGGCGTTCGGTGCCAAGATCAGACGACCCGAAGGAAGCCCTCCGGTTGAGCAAATTGTAGCGACCGAGCCCATCGTTGGAGATCGTCCCATCGTCGTGCATCCGGTGCAAAACGGCGGAACCAGACACTTATCCGCTGCACAGTTCGTCCACGATCAGCGCGATTCGAAGGCGCTGGTGGCCTCGCAGGATGGTCGCTTCACGGTTTTCGCCTGGTCTCCATGCGAAGAGATGGTCCACGCGCATCGTGTCGACACTTTGCTGTTGTAATCGCCTCGGTGAATGCACTGAGTTACCCGTTTCGCGGCTCTGCCGCCTGATGTGCGGAAGGTCTGTGACCTTCCGTTGTTCCGCATGTAATCCGGGGCTGCGCCCCACGTTAGGGCGTAGCCCAGGACCACGAGAATTAAGCTACGGTGGGGCTGAGCCCGCCACCACACATCAGACGGCAAAGCCGGCCAGGCGATCACAAACGAACATATTCAAAAACGCGCCTTCTTATTTGAAAGTTATGCCCCGTTAGGGCTATAACTCTTTCCATTCTCAGAGTCCACTGAAGTAACGAGATTCCTCAAGACATGGAGGTAATGATGAAACGGTTCTTCTGCTTGTTAACAATTGTTGCGCTCCTCGCCACTTCCGGTTCCTTCGGCAAGAGCTCCATCGCACAGCAGAAAAATGACGACGAGATCCTGGCTCCGGGTAATCCTCCGCTGACATCAAGCCTCGTCGATCGGATGGTCGAGTTCTTTGAGTATGTCTTTGACACCAAGTTCACGAAGTCACAGCGTACCGTCTTCACATCTAAGGTTTATAATATTTGGCAGAGCAAGGACCAGAAAGAAATCGATGAATTCGTGAAGGCAAGCAAGGCGTGGGACCAGATTACCAGCATGTCAGAGACCCAGCGCATCGAAGCGCGGCCCAGCGTTCAGAGTGCGGTGGTCAAAGTTTTGGCTAATGAACCGCCTGGCAGTTTCGAACACTATCTCCTCTCCATTTATACTGATTCACATCCGGCGAATGCGGGCCAGAAGCCAGCGAACCCGCAACCCATCGATGCTGGGCCCCGGGTCTCGACGCGTGTCCCCGCCGAGTTGGTAGGGGAGTGGCTTGCTCGCAAGGGTTCAGGTTCCAGTTATGTTAACCCTGGCACAGGATCCTACAGCGCGCCAAACGCGACGATTGATAGTTACAAGTTTTTCAGCGACGGCACATATGAGCACGCGATGCTTATGCAGTCTTCTCTCTACAACTGCACAACCACTATCGTCGGACGCGAGGTTGGCCCAGTTAACGTACAAGGCTCAGAACTGACAATCACTCCCCGACCCGGAACTCTTGACTACAAGAGCAGCTGCAGCCCAAGTTTGAATTCACTAAAGGAAACAAAGTTTGATCCAAGCAGCTTCAAGTGGCAGCTTGAGCGTGACGAATACGGGCTGAAGCTATGCTTACAACGGTCTGATGGAGTAGCCGGCTGCTATTACAAGCAATAGTAAGGCGCATTGAGCGTTGCCATCTTCAGCGACAGAAGTTTAGAGTACAAGCTTTAGCTTGCTTCTGCCGGAAGCAGCAGCCTGAAGGCTGGACTCTGAACTCCTGAATGCCGCTCACGAAATTTTAGGACGGGCGCTTGATTAAGGAGGAAATAATTTCATGAGCATGCCTCTTAACATGCACGCCGCACGCACAGCGCTGAACCACGATGCCGCGCTCAGGAAGTGGGTCGAAGAATGGTTAAAGAACAAAGAGCGAGGTGCGCAACCAAACATGACGCACGAGGAGTTTGAGAAGCACTGGCTCTACGTTCGCCCGGAGCGAATGCACGAGGGCGCTCTGGAAGCACTATCCGCACACGCTGCAAGCGGAGAACAGAACCGACAGTAGCCAGTACGCGATTCGATGAAATTCCTTTCCAGAACCCACCCGCTACCGCGAGGTGGTACTGACCTCATAGACCGCCGCTATCGCAATTCAGTTAGGCACACTGCATCAGTACCAGCAAAATTGGCGTTGAGTGACAGCTCTCTGTCGTGACTCAAACTTACAGTTTGCATGACACAGCTGGCGGGCGTGAATGCGCGGCCCAGTACACCACTTTCCGATGGAGTGATAGCCTTGATGGATATGGCGCGATCAGAAAGTCATGCCGAAATCCTTCCTTATCGCGACGAGTTTCGCCCAGATTTCGAGCGGCTCAACCGGGAGTGGATTGAAGAGTTCTTCGTCGTCGAAGAAGCAGATCGCGAAGTTTTCGCTGACCCTTACAATAAGATCATTGCCCCGGGCGGGCAGGTATTCTTTGTCCTCGAAGATGGTGTGGCAAAGGGCACATGTGCCGTTCTCCGCCGTAACGCTGCTACGTATGAGTTGGCGAAAATGGCAGTAACAGCTTCTGCAAGAGGACGAGGGTTCGGCGTTCTATTGATACGATCGATTATCGATTTTGCCCGCGGCGCGGGTGCTGAGGAGTTGATCCTTTCATCGAACACGAAGTTAGCAGCGGCCTTACGTTTGTATGAAAAGTATGGCTTTCAACCGATCCCCCACATTTCAGACGAGAGATATCATCGTGTCGACATCATGATGCGATTGTCCTTGCGAGCCCTGTCGCAGTAACCGGGGTTGGTTTTCCGTCGCGTAGCGACGATTGACTTTAGCCCAGTCTTTGAAGGCTGGGTCAAACATTGAGCGAACCCTCGTCGCGTCAGCGACGATAGAAGACTCAGAAGGCTAATCCGATGAACGTTACTTGTGCGGATGATTCAATCGTCGATAGCGCGACGAATGGAAATCGTCGATTTGCATTCCCGGCCTTGGAAAGGCCGGGCTAAAGTCATGCAGACGCTACGCGTCGAGGAAATTCTCGCCGATGCTACGCATTAAAGTGAACTCTTTGCCGTTCATCCTCGAAGCCACAAAATAAGATGTCTATTATTTGAAGAAGTAGGTGGAATATGAGCCGAAAAACCAATCTGATTATCAGGCTGACGATCGTTGGATTAATGACGTTAGCGCTTGGTCCGTCGAACTCGAAGGCCGGCGCGCAGTCGTTGCAATCGGAACTTCCTTCGTTGCCGAGCGGAGAAGGCGCCTGGATCCTGAAGATCACCAGCGTTGACGGCAGGCTTGTCCACATGCCGGGCCTTAATAAAAGATTGGTCATCACATCTCACGGAGATAGCGACGGAATGTCTATCTACTCATGCA
>JALYTI010000421.1 GCA_030854375.1 Acidobacteriota bacterium
CCACTAAAGTCTTCAACGTTGATACCTGCGACATGCTGTGCAACCACTGATCCTCCGGTCGCGTCAGAAAGGTAAACGACGCAGGTCTCGAAGGGCACGAGTCTTTCAAGTTTGCTGACTACGAGGGCGAGCGTATCGTGCACGTCCAGAGAACTGGTGAAACTCTGCGCGATCTCGTAGAGCGCGACGATTTCGTTGCTCGACTGATGTGCAGCGAGAATAGCCTGTAAGTATTCCGCAGGCTTGCTGCCTGCGGATTCATCGGCCAGCCCGGCAGCGGGCAAGGCTCTCCGAATTGCTTCGGTCTCTTCGATCTCGAGTGGCGTAAAAGACTGGGCGCCTTTTTTCATTTGAACGATCTGCGCTTCGAAGGTCGGCAGGTTCTCGATGAAGAGATCAACAATTTGTGGGTCGTAGTATTTTTCGCGATCCTTGCGCAGCAACTCAATCGCCTCATCACGCGTCATGCCTTTACGATATTGGCGGTCCTCACGCACTGCGTCGAAGCAATCCACCACCGTCAGCACACGAGCTGTAAGTGGAATTTGCTCACCCTTGAGTCCGTCGGGGTAGCCGGTTCCATCCCAACGCTCGTGGTGATGGCGCACTATAGGAACAAGCGGGTAGGGGAATTTTATTCGCTCTAAAATCTGCGCGCCTACGATTGTGTGCAATTTCATCTTGTCGAACTCGGCGGCAGTCAGCTTTCCAGGCTTGTTAAGGATGTAGTCGGGAACGGCGATCTTGCCGATGTCATGCAGCAGCGCTCCAGCGTGAAGGGCCTCAATCTCTTTTTCAGATAAGCCCAGTAGTCGGGCCACGCCCTGCGCGTAGATCTGTACGCGTTGGACATGCTCGTGCGTGATCTGGTCCTTCGCGTCGACGGCGGTTGCGAATGCCTCGAGCGTGCGTAAGTGCAGGGCGCGAGTTTCCTCAACGTGTTTGCGAGCCGCCTCAATGTTCTTTATATAGGGGCGATAGGCGAGGTAGTTGGCTAACAGCACGGGGACTGCGAAGGAGATAGCCCAGAAGCCGTAGTAAAAGACGAGCGCGTTGACTACTCCGGCCGTCAATGCGCCGGAGAAGAAGGTAATGAAACCCCATGAGTAGCTCTCGCGCCATGTGCGCAACATGGGCTTGCCGCTTTTTACGGAAACCAGAGCAACCACTAAACCGTGATTGACCACGGCCTGCGCGGTAGCAAAGAGTCCCAGCCCAGCGACGTAGAGGAAGAATGATTCTTTATGGTTAGCGATTAGACGCAGATCCCCGAAGATAAAACTAACCAGGACATTCGCCGTAAAAATCGAGCAGCAGATCAAGGAGATGTTCGTAGCAAAGTTTAGCCAGCGTTTTGTGAAACGCGCCGACTCGCTCGCCGTGGCCGCTGCTGCGACAAGGATAGCCGCGTCGGCTCCGCATAGAAGCAGAGTCAAAAAGACGATGGTATCCGAAGCCGTAACGACACCCTTGTCCCCGGGGATTTGGGAAGTCGAAAGCCAGCTAGCTACAACCGCAAAAGCGATCATCGCAAACCAGCGCATATCGAGTGGTTGGCGGTAAAGACGCGACCCCGCGACGCTGACTATAGCAACGCCACAGGCCACCAGAATTACTCTGAGAGCCACTCCCTGATTAGGACGGTTCTGTTCCACAAATTCTGACATCGAAGCAGGCTGTGTGTTTCTTAACCGTAATGTGCTCGGATGAGCGTCTCTAGACTCCTGGGAGTCGCTTCTTAATCCTGGCGCTAAGGACGCCGGAAACATTTCGCATTTATGCTATTGCGAGGCTTATGCCGAACATATTCCTGGATTGAGGTGCTGTTGCCATCGGGATTTTTGATAGGACAGGTGCCAGCCGCAGTAACACATGATGGCAAGCTGACCATGGACCACCGATTTTGACCGAATTGTCGTCAGCGCTCTGACCGAGCCCCGGAAAACGGCGCGCTTCATACAACGAAAGCGGTCGCTATTCCTTTTTCTCCTCCCGGCGATGGCGACTTCGCTTCCGGAGAAAATCACTTCTCCAATAATCCGCTGCAAAAATCGATTTCTCTTCGTGCATACACCCTGACTCTGCTCCACTCAGTTAAGCGTGACATACGCTCCAAGATCTTTCGACAGATTTTGGCACATCACTTGAAAGAGAGCTGGCCAGAGAGTTCTTGCTCCGATATGCGGACGAATCCGCAACTTTCATTTAACAGGTGCTCGCGAAATGAAGTTAACGAAAACCAATCACATGAATAGAGCGGGAAAAGGGAAAGCGATGAGACTTACAAAAGTTATATTAGGAATTCTCCTATCATTAACCATATCCGGGCTGCCTGCCGCGGGAGTTTCACTTCTCCTTCAGGTCACCACCAGTGCTCAGGGCCACCAAACGGCAACGCCCACCGCGCATAAAACTAACGCTGCGCCTCTCATCACTGAAAAGGTGCCCGCGGATTTGCGCTCTATCATCGACACGAACCGCGACACTAAGCGTGTTTACAATGTTATCGTCGAGACCACCCGGCGTCCGGCCCAGTCAGAACGTCGCATGATTGAAAGTCACGGCGGGAAAATCAAACACCAGTTCCAGAGCATCGACTCTCTCCTTATAGAGATACCGCTTGCACACATGGATGAGTTGGCCGGGGAAAGTAGCGTCAAGTACATCACGCCCGACCGCAAAGTGCAGGGTGAGATGGCGGCGACCGCGCAGCTGGTGGGTGCCAACGCTCTTTGGAGCAAGACGCAGAGCAATGACAATGATGACGATGAAGAGGACCAGGGTTCGAAGTATAAAGCAGTTAATGGCAAAGGTATCGGCATAGCAATCATTGATTCCGGCCTGAGTTCAAGCAACAGAGATTTTAACAAGGGTAATGGGTCGTCTTCTCGAATCGTCTCTTTCAAAGACTTTGCAGGTAACGCCTCGGGACAGGTAGTTAACGGAACTAAAGGAAGAGACAGCTACGATGATTACGGTCATGGCACCGCCGTCGCCGGAGTTGCGGCTGGTAACGGCTGGGGCTCACGACAAGAAGATGGGAGCGGCGTTGAGTGGTATCCAGGCAACTACGGCGACTTCACCGGAATTGCGCCGCGAGCAGACATCATCTCCGTCAAGGCAATTGACAATAAGGGCGACAGCACCATCAGCACCGTTATCCAGGCGATTGACTACGTAATCTCAATTAAATCAAAGAACAACATCAAGGTGCTCAACCTCAGCCTTGGAACGGCTGTGATGCAAAGCTACAAAACTGATCCGCTGTGCCAGG
>JALYTI010000422.1 GCA_030854375.1 Acidobacteriota bacterium
TCTCCTGCTGTGCTAATCCCCGCGTACTCAAAGGTCGGCTCTGATGCGCGGTCGTTAAGGTAAAACTTCTTTTCAAATCCGTGGCGCGATACCGTGATCTTGTGGGAACCGACCTGAACAATCTTTTGATGGGAGCAAGCCGCTAAAAGAGTTAGCAGTCCAACAAGCATGATGCCCGCTGTTATCGACGCCTGCGACCTCTGGAAAAGATTTAGCATGATGACTTCCTTTCTATGAAGGACAGGCCTATCCAGCACAGTCCCGAAATGCTCGTACGCCTTGAGAAGTATTTCAATCTTCTTTGCGGTTTCCGCCGCCGCGAGCGGCGCAGAAACAGCACGAAGGGAAAAGAGCTGGCACAGATCCGCAAAGCAACTGCCAACCACCGGTCCACACGCGGGGAGCCCGCGTGTGGGTGGTAGGACAGGCAGAATTGCCTGTCCTAATGTTTCATTCCCTGCTGAAGGATGTGTTGAATCTCCAGGGAGTTTGGCACTCCAAGTAGAGTGGCAGGACTCAAACCAAATGGCCCGCCCTCGGTATTGGCGGCGAAAGTAATGCTGTCACCCTGCGCGTAAGCATAAGCCAGTGTTGGCGGCATGTCGGCAGCCATGGCCCTGATGGCCTGCTGCTGTTCTTGCGGTAGATTGCCCGCGGAGCTGGCTATGCGGTCCGCAAAAGGCCGCACCAGCGGCGCAAGGTTGTGATAGAAGATCGCCGAGAAATTCGCATTGCCATCTGACGGCAAGCCGCCGGTGAAACGCGACGAGCGCAGGAGCGTGTTGCCTTGCTCTTGAGAACGGACTGCGAGTTCAACCAGCGCGCGGCTCGGACCCATGACTACATACCCATTCACGTAAGTGTAGTTGACCTCAACGCCGAAGTCGGCAGACCTGAGCGTGTAGTAAGTGCGCCCGGCAAGATCGGAGCGGTCCCACGCCAATCCGGTCTTGCTAAACCTTGCCGCCTCTTTATTGATTTCAGTGACTACGCGTTCCAGAGTTTGCTGGAGATGCTCAGGGTCGTTTACTTCAAAGACCATCTTCCACGAAGGTGTCGGCAGTATTGGACCATCAATCGCGAAGGCAAACTCTCCACCCAGCGGTGCGGCAATGTCCTTGCGAATGTCCAAGCCGTGATCTGCTTGTTGCTTGTCGAGGTTCTTTCGCAGATCGGGCGACACCGTCTCAATCACACCAAGCAAATCATCGACTAACCTCACCGGGTCTTTAACAACGAAGCCGGCAACAACATTCGCGTCGGGCGAAATGTATTCGAGCGAACCCATCGGGCCGGGCGCAGCAAGCCAGGACGGAATCCCGCGCTGTGCCTCATTGAAACTTAGCGTGGCCTGCGTATGCGTTTTTCCTTCAGCATTCTTCTGATCAAGGACGAAGTACTTGAGATTCAGTATCCCGAGTTGCTGCAGCGCGTTTTCACGCTGCTCCGCCCCAACACTCTTTGTCCGGTCGGGTTTTGTTGATTCAATAAGACGCTCAAGATTAGCGGCGACGACCAGGCCCGCGCCTTCCTGATACAACTGGGCGACGCGATTGTGAAACGGCGTCGACGTGAAGTTGTTTGCTCCACCTTTTTGTACGACGTTCGCAAGATCCTGCAGTTGCTGCAGCTTCGGACTCGCTGCGAACAGATTATTCTCAATCCAGACAAAAAGTTCGTCGCTCTTCTTGCCAGGCTCAGCGGTTGCAGCTGCGGCCGTAAGCGGGTTTTCGACAAACTGAATGTGCGGCCGTCCCTGGGAATTGCCGGAATACTTCACGATCTGTTGCTCGAGAAACTGCCGAAAGCCGGCGGAGTTCTTAAGCTCGGCAAGTACGAGAGGAGCTACGGGTTCGCCCTTTTCATTCATCGACACTGATACCGCTATCTCGTCTCCCAGGTAATCGCCAAATTCACGAATGGTCCCTATGATCTGGTCCACGTTGGGACCTCTATGCCCTGCCTCTTCTTTTTCCCACCACTGTCGGAGGGCAGCGTTCTGGTTAATACGCTCCTCCATGATCCGGTGCGACTCGAGAATGGTCGAAGTCAGATTGGGAAGCGCCGCGTAAACAATCGTGTTCTCCGGCATGAGATCCAGCAGGTGGGTTGAATTACGCACGCCCGGCTGAGCAACCTTACTCAAGTCCTTGTTGAGCGAAGTGAACGCGGCCAGGGTTTGTGCATACTGGGCGGCCTTTCTGCTCCAGGCGACTTCGTCCTTGACCGGAACCATCGCAATTGCGGAACTTGTGGTCGCCTGTTCTCCCCCGCGCAACACGCGTTGGTTACCGGCGTGGTCCATGTGCACTTCGCCTTCAATCACAGACACCCGCGAGCCCTTCGTGCCACTGTTAACGGAGAATACTGTGCCCGTTACGGATACCCTTGAATCGCCAGTATCGACGAATAGATGTTGCTTGCGCTGCTTCGCGGCCTCAACCACGATGGCGCCACGGTTCAGGTGAATGGTCGTGCCTTGAGCATTTTTGGTTAGCGAAAACTCGGAACGGTCCTTCATCTCGATGACCGAGCCATCGCCCAGGCGAATGGATGCATGTGCGTCTTTCGCGGTGCGAATACGATCGCCCTTTTGAATTTTCTCGCCGGCAGTAAGCGGCGTGCTGCGCGTATCAGCGATTTGATAAACCTGTCCTTCGGCGGCTTGCACCGTCGCTTCGAGGTCTCCGCCCAGCGGGGCATAACGCTGAATAAAAGGAAGTGCAAGCAGTCCAAAGCCAATGATCAGCGAAGCGGCAATTCCCCATCTCAGAATCACAGGTTGAATGCGATAGCGACGGCTGACGGCCGCCTTCTTTGCGGGCGCCATTTTCCGCGAGCGAACATCCTTCATTGCCTTCCGGCAGGGGATACACTCGTGCGTGTGATCGACCAGCAGCAGTGAACGGGCCTCCGACAAACTTCCATTAAGGTAGGCGGGAATGAGTGATTGAAAATCCGCACAGCTTCCAATCCTGTCAGCGACCAGACTTTCAGTCCTTAGTTGCCCACCAGCTTCAGCGGCTTCGGAAGCAAGGCGCGCCCAAACACGCTCAGCCGCTTGATCAAGCGCCGAAGGATCGACAGTCTCGTTACGGATTTCGGCCGTTGCATTGTCGAGGATTGCGTCAAAATTATTAGTGCTTTTCATGATGTTTCTCCAGATAGTGCCCAATCTCTTTTCGTAGTTGTGTGCGAGCCCGATGCAATACCACTCCCACAACCATTTGCGAAGTGCCAAGCAGCTTCGCGATTTCCTGATTGTCGTAACCT
>JALYTI010000423.1 GCA_030854375.1 Acidobacteriota bacterium
GCGCTGGTGGGCATTGTAAAATAGCATTTGTTGCTCGCCGATGGTTCTGAGCGTCTTGATGGCAGCCGCCTCGTTGGCCGACTTGACCGCGGCTTTCCAGCCGGTCACGCCGACAGCGATCAGGATGCCGATGATCGCGATCACGATCATCAACTCGATAAGTGAAAATCCACGCTCAGCTATGCGATTATTGCAATCCGATTTCATAAAATCTCCTTGCGCATGGTTACACGTATGAAACGATCTCCGGTTCCGGTAATTGCTTCGGAGGAGGGTCAATCGCCGTGTAATCAAGCCAGAACCTAGTCTACTACAGTAGGTTGCGAACGTCATTCCAGAAGATTAGTGGATAGTGGTTTAGTTTGAAGCAAAGTCAGTCATTGATGTAGCCACACAAGCTAAGAGAATTTACAGGTTGGGAAGGGGGCAAAGCGAAGCGCGCCCCCGCTCAAGATCCAAAGCCACAAATATTGAGTCAACTCCTCAAGCCCAGAGGAGGCTGAAGTTAGCTCTTAGTTCTGGGTTGAGGGGTGTTGACGCTTGAACTTGAGCGGGGGCGCGCTGCGCTTTGCCCCCTTCCCAACCTGAGAGGAGGCTGAATTTTAGTGGTTAGATAGGAACGAGGGTTTTTGGGCGGGTTAGACGTGCGAGACCCAGTTCCAGCATGTAGAATGAAGAAAATCTGTTTTAGGCGAGGAAAACGATTTGATGAGACGTCTCGACACAGTAAAAGAAAAAACGCCGCTGGTCACTTCTGATGCGGTGGAGAAAATCGAGCGTCTACAACAGGCAATCGAAACTGTAATCAAAGGTAAAGCTGAAGCTGTCCGCCTGGGGATCGTGACGCTGATGGCCGGCGGACACTTGCTTGTCGAAGATGTTCCCGGCGTTGGCAAAACGACATTGGCGCATGCCATGGCTCGCGCGCTTCATTGTACGTTTCAGCGCATCCAGTTTACTTCCGATCTCTTGCCGTCAGACGTCATTGGATTATCAAT
Source organism: Acidobacteriota bacterium (assembly GCA_030854375.1). GTDB lineage: Bacteria > Acidobacteriota > Blastocatellia > Pyrinomonadales > Pyrinomonadaceae > PSRF01. Next base: position 999 of record JALYTI010000423.1, read on the forward strand.
CTACAATCAGCACACGGGGGTCTTTGAGTGGAAACCAGGCCCTATCTTCGCAAACGTGGTGTTGGCCGATGAGATCAATCGGACCACACCAAAAACGCAGTCTGCCATGCTCGAGGCCATGGCTGAACGACATGTCACCGCCGAAGGAATCACGCGTCCTTTACCGGCCCCGTTTATCGTGCTGGCAACTCAAAATCCGATTGAACATCACGGAACATATCCGCTGCCGGAATCGCAGCTTGACCGATTCATGTTGCGGCTCCGCATAGGCTATCCGGCCACCGCTGATGAAAGACAAATACTTCGCGATAGAGAATACAGCGATCCGCTGGATGACCTGCGACCGGTGATGACGGCAGAGGAAATACTCGAACTGCAACAAAGCGTCGCCGACGTTTCGGTTGATGACGCGCTGGTTGAATACCTGATGCGCATTGTTGCGGCCACTCGCGATTCAGAAATGTTGGATCTCGGCGTTAGCCCGCGCGGGACCCTGGCACTCTTCCGCGCTGCGCAGGCGCTCGCGCTCACTGAGGAACGCTCATATTGTCTTCCCGACGATATCAAACGCCTGGTTATTCCCGTTCTTGCTCATCGTATTCTCGTCAGCACTCGCTTTTCCTCATCGATGCGTCGTAGCGAGGAGGCCGAAGCAGTTTTGACAGAAATAATGAAAACCGTAAGCGTGCCGCTGTGAGAAGGCTGAAGGCGGAAGGATGAAGGATGAAGCAGAAGGATGAAAGATGAAAGATGAAAGATGAAGGATGGGCGACTTGAAGGATGAGCGAGTAAAGATTAACGAAAGAACAGACGGTCGCGGCGACCGTCTTTTTTCATCCTTCCGCCTTCATCCTTCATCCTTACCAAACCGACTTCATCCTTCATCCTTACTAAAGTGGCGCAACGTTATCCTGGGAACACTGCTGGTCATGGCAGGTGTCGCGGCCGCTGTGGTCACAGTCTTAGCTCGTCAAACAGAAAACTACGTCCTCGCGGCGATCGCGGCAATCCTCTCACTTGTGAGTGCCGGTTTGATGCTGATCTTCGTTGTGCCGCCGCTGGCACGCTCCGCGCGTTTAGAAGTGAAGCGCTTCGATTTGCCAATGGAGGTTACCGGCGGCGGCGGCATCTTTCTAGTGATCTTGCTGGTGGTTGGTTTCGCAGCCTGGAACACCGGAAACAATTTGCTGTTTCTTATTTTTTCGTTGCTATGTTCCACGGTGTTTGTCGGCGGAGTGGCGGGCAGGGCCTCGCTGCGCGATCTAATTGTATCGGCTCGCTTTCCTGACCATATCTTCGCCGGTGAAGCGGCGCCAGTTATCGTGACCCTCCGAAATGCCAAGCGCGTGTTGCCATCCTTCTCGATCCTCGTCGAAGCACGTGGACCAACTGACCCAGCGCCAGAGACCAGAAGCAAGCGGAGGAGGAACCGTTACGCTAAGCGGGTATTAGCCTATTTCACATATGTCCCGCATCACGCTGCTGCGGAGCAGCGCGTTGAGCAACTGTTCACCACTCGTGGTCATGTGCTTATCGATGGGTTCGAACTATCGACGCGTTTCCCATTCGGTTTTTTCCGCTTGCGCCGGCGCTTGCGCGCGCGAAACGTAGACATCGTCGTTTATCCAAAGCCACAGCCCATTGGAGACGAGCTTCACCTGCTTCCGATGTATGCCGGACGCATAGCCTCAATGCGACGCGGCGTGGGCCAGGATCTCTTTTCTCTCCGCGACTACCAGCCACAAGACGACCTGCGACACATCGACTGGAAGGCGACGGCGCGCTCACGTCATTTGACGGTGCGTGAATTCACGGCCGAAGACGAGCGACGCATTACCATTGTGTTCGACACGAGACATCTGCCGGATTCCGATCCGGAACGGTTTTTAAGAAGGTTCGAATCGGGTGTGACTCAGGCAGCTTCACTTCTGAAACATTTCATCGATGAACGTGCCGAGGTGCGACTAATGCTCGGGGACGAGTTGGGAGGTTACGGCAGCGGACTAAAACATCTCTATGATTGTCTGCGCAGGCTCGCGCTCGTGAGTCCGCAAAAGCACGATGATGTACGGGTTCTGACCTCGGTTCTGGATCCAGACAGCATGAAAGACAGCGATGTGTTTGGCGAGGATTATGCGATCGTACTTACAACTGCTCCACAGGGTTCAATTCCCGCGAAGATTTGGCGCGAGTCGCACGTTATTTACGTTTGAAACGCGAATCCGTCAGGTACCACTAGATGAGAAGGCTTTGTAGTTACTCTTCGGAATACT
>JALYTI010000424.1 GCA_030854375.1 Acidobacteriota bacterium
ATGAATTACCTTACCGTTCTTGGCTGGATCGTCATCTAGAAAACCGACTGGCGAATAGTTTAGGCGGCGATTATTCAGTATTTCTCTAAGAAGCAGCTCTCCTCCATCTCCTGCCCCATATATCAAAACGCGTCGCCCTTCACCGTCCTTTGCGACCGGGATTACTTGCCTAAATAAACGAAACGCCATACGACTGCCGGCCAGAAACATGAACATCAACACGCCATCAATGATAAAGATCGTTCGCGAAAAACCTTCAAAGCGAAAAGCAAACAGTACGGCCAGCACGCTCAGGACCGAGCTAAGTAGTGCAGCCTTGGCAAAGACAATCAAATCGTCGAGGCTTGTGTAGCGCCAGATCCCTCGATAAACACCCATCAAGAGAAACGCCGCCATCTTTACGAATACAAGAACAGGAAGGGTGCGCAAGAAGAGTTTCCACGCCGTGCTTCCGGAAAGCGCTCCAAACTTCACTGCATATGCACACCAGTAACATAAGAGAATGAGAATTACGTCCAACAACACCTCAAAAATACGCCGCTTATAGGAGAGGTCGATCAGAAACCCGTAAAGCGACTTGTCTCGCAGGGCTAACGCTTCTTCAGTTTCGTCGTAAACCTTGACCCCTGCTAAATAAACGCCGAGCAGCGTTAGCAAAACGGTAAAGCCAGCAATAGCAGCCAAACTCACATCGAGTTTTACCTTCTGAACCAGCAACGCCAGCAAACCTGAGAGGCCGGCAAAAGCGTAAAGCATCCAGACCGCGTGACGCTCTGACATGCCAAGAGCAACCAGCCGGTGCGAAGTGTGATCACGCCCGCCACGAGAAGCAGCGCGACCGGAAAATTTTCGCAGGATCGTAACGAATGTCGTATCAAAAATGGGAATGAAAAGAACGAGGATTGGAACAGCAAGAACGGGCAGAAGACTTCTGGAACGGCCCCCTGCAACATTCACCAGAGCGGCACTAGCCATGAAGAATCCGATAAACATGGAACCAGAATCGCCCATGAATATCGATGCCGGATGTGAGTTGTAAATAAGAAATCCCACAAGAGCACCTGTGAAGGTGATAAGCATCAGCGCCTCGGCTGGCTGACCGGTATTGATAAAGCTGAGGGCCAGAAAAGCGGATCCAATCACTGCGATTCCTGTCGCTAATCCGTCCATATTGTCCAGAAGGTTTATCGCGTTGGTAATTCCAATGAGCCAGAAGATCGTTAGCGCCATGTTCACTAATGAGGAACTCGTCCAGGGCAGACTTAAGCCGTAATAGATCACAAAGGCCGACCCCATAACTTGTCCGATCAGTTTTTGGTATGGCTTGGTGTGAAAAATATCGTCCGCCAAGCCCACTAAAAATAGAAATGTACTGGCGCCAATTACTACCCAGCCATAGGGAGTGTGCGGAACAAACGCGAGATAGCTAATTACTACCGACAACCATATGGCAACGCCGCCCAACATTGCCGTTGGCTTCTTGTGCCAGCGGTCAGTTTTGGGCTTCGCCACCATGCCAATACGCCTCGCCAGACTCCGAACGATAGGCGTAAGCGCAAGCGCCAGGATTGTCGAAGCGGCGACGGCCAGCAGATTGAATGAGTTAAACGGCATCACAGAAAAGCGAGACTGGGACTATTAGGACTGGGTAGTATGAAAGGGAAAGCTAATAGATAGCGGATGCCAAATCAAGTCAGGAGAAGACAAAGGGGTTAATCGTCGAGAGAAGACGGCCGCCCGCTGTGAAAACTAATTACGCTTTGCAGTATGCCCTCCAGGGTCATATCCGGTCGAAAGCCAACCAGCTCCTGGATTTTTGAGATGTCCGGAACCCGCCGCGGCATATCTTCAAAGCCTTCCTCGTAAGCCTCATCATAGGGGACAAAGACAATCTCAGAGTCCGATTTGGTCAATTCCTTGATCTTTTCGGCAAGTTTCAGGATTGAGATCTCTTCGGTCGAGCCGATGTTATAGACCTGGCCTACAGAGTCCGGATGGTCCATTACTTTAATCAACGCCCCGACCACGTCCCCAACGTATCCAAAGCAACGCGTCTGCTCACCGTTGCCATACACGGTGATGGGACGACCCGCCAGAGCTTGCTTGACGAAGGAAGGAATCACCATTCCGTAGCGTCCGGTCTGTCGAGGACCTACGGTATTAAAAAGCCGCACAATGGTTGTAGGCAGTTTTTTCTCGCGCCAGTAAGCCAAAGCGAGAAACTCATCAATGGCTTTTGAGCAAGCGTAACTCCAGCGCCCTTTAGTCGTCGCGCCCATGACAAGATTACCGTCCTCGCGAAATGGCACGTCGGCGCTCAGGCCGTAGACTTCGGAAGTCGAAGCAATCATCACCCTCTTTTGTTTCTTGTTGGCCAGAGCCAGGACCACTTCGGTCCCCCGCACGTTTGTTTCGATTGTTCGTACAGGACTTTCGACAATCAGCCTCACCCCTACTGCCGCGGCCAAATGAAAAACCACATCACACTGGTCCACAAGCTCTGCAGTTACCGGCTGATTGTGAACAGAGTCTATTGTGTAGTGAAATCGCGGATTACTCTTAAGGTGGCGAATGTTTTCAATTGTGCCGGTCGACAAATCATCTATGACCAACACGTCATCACCGCGATGCAAATATGCATCGGCCAGGTGAGACCCAATAAAGCCAGCACCGCCTGTTATGAGTACACGCACAGTTTCACTCCTCGGTCCAACAAACTTCAGTCTGTCGCTCTTGTAACAGTTACTACTTTAGGGGGTCACGACGATCTAAGTTGCGTCGGACATCTTCATACTCCAGACTCGAGTCGATTCTCAGGAGCCGAAGCATTGACAGGGATCATCCTGCGCTTCAGGAGATCCGCGTAAAGGGTCCTTATGTCCTGCAGAAGACGCTCCATGGAATAATTCCCAGTCACGAATTGTAAACCCCGCTCCCCAATATCCCGACGCAGTTGGGGATCCGCCACTAAACGCCCGAGCCCGGCAGCAAAAGCCGGCGCATCATTGGGAGGAACTCTAATGCCCCGTTCGCATATAACAAAGGCTGCGTCAGAATTCTCCGGAAGCGGGTCCCCCAACAGGTCAATTACGCCGCCTACAGCAGTAGAGATCACCGGTCGAGCGTTTGCCATCGCTTCGATTAGCGTCAGCGGTGTTCCTTCGTTACGCGAGGTTAGCGCAACAATATCGAGCGCCGGATAAATATCTTCCAAGTCGCGACGCCCTCCCACGAACGTTATGTCTCCGGCCAGGCCCAACG
>JALYTI010000050.1 GCA_030854375.1 Acidobacteriota bacterium
CAGAACGTTAACCGCCACCGCCTCTTTGTTCTCCGCGAAGGATGCTCGGTAAGAGGTCGTCTGAGCGTGCGCGATACAGTTAATAAGAAGGATCATCAAGTTCGCCAGCAGTAAGCATACTCGGCGATTGATTGGGGAACGGCTATACATGATCTTTTAGCTCCTTTTGCTAATGAGTAACCTGGTCTTAACCCCGCAAACGCTCATTTACATCCATCAGGGGAAATCGACATTGCGTTTCTTTCCGCCTTCGATCATTTCAACCGAGGCGCGTGGACGTTCCGGGACTGTCGAAGTTTGTGTCTTTGGCTCCGGGCGCACTCGCCGCGTCACCGCCTTCGGATCTACTTTGGGCTGTTCGCTCTTTAGGGAGCCAGGTTCTGGATTTGGCCGGGCGCGCTCTCCGCCAAGCAGTGCGCGCTTGTCAATTCCCAGGGTTTGCTCATCACCCTGATCGATTGAGTTGCGCATTACCAGTTGAAGCTTCCCTTCATTTGCCGCTAGGGCGAGCTTTTCCGCCTGTTCCGGCGTCACCAAAAGAGTGACGGCCTTTACGCTATTTGCGTCGCGTTGATTTTCAGGCTTGTCAATGTTTTGTCCGATGGCGAGAACTTTGATGTTCTGCAAAACGATCTTCGAAATGGGATCCTGCATTCCAGCTCTCTCTTGGGGATCGATCACAACAACTACGTCGACGAGCGTCCCAGGCATAATGAAGCCTGAGATGCCGACAACATCGTCAACCTTGACCGTCATCGCTCTGTAACCCTCAGGAATAACTGCGGAAAGCCCTGCGGCTGTGCCTTCCGGAGCCAACCTCGCTTCGGTGATCGGTTCACGTGGAGCGATGTTGGTCACCGCCACACGTCCAGCTAACTTCTCGGGTGAATCAAAAGCGCCGTCCGGGGTCGATTCTTTAGGAAACTGGACCACCATTACCTGTTCGGGAATGATCCTGGTACCAACGGGAATTGCGACCTTGGCAACAGCAACCCGGCTGAGATTCTTAGTTAAGGCCTGAGCACTCGACAGATAGCGACTAACGGAAACTGCCGCGAGCAGCCCGAAAAGAAGTGCACCGGCTAAGACGATAAAGAAGCGTTTGTTGCGCATAGTTAACTCTCCGTGTGGTCAGTTGAGTTGATCGATGTCGTTCGCCTTCAGGCGCGAAAAATCGTTATGGAGATAATGCTGCCCAAGGTGATTGCGACGCCGTAGGGAATCGTGTACCGGCGATCCACAGGAACAGCGAATTTCGGCATTTGCCAACCCGGCAACAGACCCACAAATATTTGCAGGACGCGATGCATGGTGGTTCGCACCGTACCCGATCGAACGATTGAAACAATTGCAAGCAGACCGCCCGTGAGCACCACCACAAGAAAAGTTGGCACTACTAAATGGGAGCCGGTAACCGCTCCAATCGAAGCGAAAAGTTTTACGTCTCCCGCTCCCAGCGCTCCGAAGACGTGAAGCGTAAACATCAGGACGAATCCGAGCGCGCACCCGGCGAAGCTTGCGGTGACACCTTGGAGTCCTCCAAAAATTGCGTTTACAGCTATTCCTGCGGCGAGCGTGGCAAGCACGAAGACATTAGGAATGCGCCGATAACGAACATCGTAATAAGCGATGATGACCGCCAGCGGGATTAGAAGAATTATGTGTACGAGTGTTTCGGGCATCACTGTGATTCCGTATGGCCGCACTAGTTTCAGCAAGAAGTTTTGTCTAGTTTCCGGTTCATCCGCCGACCCGAGTCACCAGCTCGTTGAGCCGGACCCCAATTGCGGCTCCAAGCGCTGTGAATGCAGTGGCCACCGCGATTGCCACCAGCGCTGCAGCAATTGCATATTCTGAAAGCTCCAAGCCTGTCTCATCCAAAAATAATGTTTTCATCTGTTCCTCACGCGAGGGCAACGAATCATTACCTGGCGCTGTTCGCAGTGGCCGCTACGTGAAAGGCCAAGTCGGCGATCCTTCGCTCGCATCACTTAGAGATGGTGTTGCCAAGACTGGTGATCTTGTCACCGATAGCTGTTCCCAGGGCTGTGAAAGCACCAACGACGGCGATGGCAACCAAGGCTGCTGCAACTGCGTATTCGGACAGCTCAAGACCTGTCTCGTCTAGAAGAAAGTTTTTCACGTTCATACCTCCAGTTGTTACGTTTCAATTAGATCCGACCTGATCCGCCAGCGCAGAACGAGTTCCGAAGACCGCTGGCGCGCTTTATCCGAACCTTAAGACTCAGCTAAAGCGCGCTGGTCCTTTACTCCTTCTGAACTACTTGGAAATCGTATTTCCGAGCGTGGTGATTTTTCCGCTGATTGCTGTACCAAGGGCCGTGAAAGCACCGACGACGGCGATCGCGACCAAAGCTGCGGCAACAGCGTATTCCGACAACTCAAGACCGGTTTCATCGCGAAAGAATTTCCTAATCATTTGTTTGCTCCTTTAGTTTTGGTTATTGCCTGATGCCTCGTTCGCCTTCTCCTAGCCAGAGAGCTCGCGAGTGTTCTCAGTAAGACTCATGATCTGAGGGCCACGCTTGGTGTGGCCCTCCGCGGCTTCTGCGCGAGTGAGATTTGGCCCGGGCCGTGCGGCGTCCAAAGCCATTGATCCCGCTCACAACAGCGCCACATAGAGTTAGTGCCAGTAACAGTATTTCGTGGCCGGACGCGACCGTGGCGCTTGCGAGGACAACGCCGAGCGCAAGCACAGGTGCGGTGATCACGATCACTGCGAGCGATACATACTCTTTTGTGGTTAATGCCTTCATGAGATTCTGTGTGGCGTCTATCGACTTGTTCGCGACGCAGATTTGCTCCGCGAATGAACGCTGTCATTACAAGAGATATGCCATCCAGGTCGGGACCACGAAAGTCTCAACTAAAGGCCGCCTTTCACGCGAAGTTGACCATTTCAGTTGTCGCCCTGCGTTAACAAGAAGTCGCCCGGGATTTACAAGCACAACCGGAGTGCGCAGTGCGAAAGGAGGTATCAGGCATTTAGCGTTTGCGTTTGCGAGTGTAACGACCTTGTCGCCTGTGGTTGACGACTTACGGCAACGCTGTAGCCGAACCAACGATAAGGCCCGCGAACAAAAAGAAAAGCATTCGAGACTTGCTCGAATGCTTTTAGAGTCGGAGGGGTATTGCGGTTAATTCTTTCAGGGGCGAAACTGCAACCCGGGCTCAGTATCTTCCTGGAGAAAGTCCGTGACGTCGATCGCCAGCCGCTTGAGCTTCTTATACAGCGTTTGCCGCGAACCTAAACCCAAAGCCTCGCTTGTTCGGGCAACGTTGCAATGGTTGCGTTTTAACGTTTCAGTAATGACTCGCCTTTCGTAGTCTTCCAATAACATTTCGAGGTTTTCACCTGACCGCTTTTCAGTTGAAGCCTTCTCGAAGTGTAATGGACGGATATGTTCGCTGATGTGGTCCGGAGTAATGTAACCGTTTTCTTCGGCGTATAGCACTAGTCGCTCCATTTCGCCGGCAAGTTCGCGAACGTTACCTGGCCAGGAATAGTTTTCCAGAATCCGGATTGCTTCCCAGGTGATACCGGCGATCGCCCGATCGTTTCGGCGGGCGTAGTGAGTCAGATAGTGAGAAATAAGAGCCGATATATCCTCGGGACGTTCCCTAAGAGGCGGCACCTTCACAGTTAGCGTGGCAATTCGATAGAAAAGATCGTCCCGAAACACCTTATCGTGAACCAATTGTTCGAGATCCTTATGCGTTGCTGCAATGACGCGAATGTTAACTTTTCGAGGCGCTTGTTCACCGAGTGTGTGAATCTCGCCCTCCTGCAAAAATCGAAGAAGCTTGGGCTGTAGGGCCAGCGGCAGATCGCCGATCTCGTCCAGGAAGAGTGTTCCATTTTCTGCGGCGCGAATTAGCCCTTCGTTATCACGAAGTGCCCCGGTGAAACTTCCCTTCCGGTGACCAAATAGCATGCTTTCAATAAGGTCGGGGGGTACAGCTGAACAATTGAACGGGATAAATTCATTTTCGCAACGCTTACTGAGCCGGTGAATGGCGTGCGCAACTAACTCCTTTCCAGTCCCCGATTCGCCGGTGATTAAGACTGTGGAATTTGAATCCTTGATGCGGGCTACCGTGCGCGCGACCTCATTCATCGCGCGACTAACGAAAATCATTCCGGGGAGCGTCGTGTTTGCGATCTTGATCTCCGCAGATCGCACGGGCTGAATCGCCTGGCCCGCTGATACATGCGAATGGGCTAGACGAGTCACGTCCATTATGGCTCCGAGATCTTTAGCTTGTTGCTCTGATAATGGCCGGACACACAGGCCGTATAAGGCAGCACCGGCACGCCCCGCGTTTGAAGAAGCCAGGATAAAGCAGACCGCTGCATCTCCCGCTTCGACTTCAGGCCAGGTAGAGCTAGCCGCCAGTGTTCCGCTAACAGCCGTTTCGCCGGCCGCCAGTTCGGGCTCGCTTAGTCCTTCGGCCCATTCCAGTTTTGGTTTCGGTCCCTTGTCCAGGGTCCAGATGGAGAGCCCATACATCGGCGCTGTAGATTCCACCATCAAGCTCAGTTTCACCATGACCTCGTAGAGCAGATCGGGACCCGCATTTGCCGCCTGGCAAAGCGCCCTCACAATAGAAGCAATGGGTAATTGATTGCCTTCCAGCAGGCTGTCGCCAGCTCCCGAGTAAGAATGGGTCAAGTCAGCCATGTCTAGCCTCCCAATCCTGGTTATCGTTTCAATGGAATGGCGCCGGGTAAGCCGATCAGAAGCGGGCCATTAATCGTTTCGAAAAAGAGGCAAGATTTTGGAATTGATTGACTGAGTCTGGGCAGAGCCGATTCGTCACATAGTGTCCGGCTTTTCGGAGTTGAGTCTAACTTTGTAACAAATTGGTGTCAACATTTTTGAACATGTAACACTTTTGGAATGTGTCGCGAAAATGTGTTCGCCGCGCGTACGCCCTTTTGGTCCATTAAGCACGCTTAGCTCAAGTAAACGTTGAGCTTACGTCGCGAAACAGTCACGAAAATATCGCTTTACAGTCTTAAGCACGGGTGCTACAGTCCGCCCACTTTAGCTAACCTGTTGACTTGCAACGGATTGCTCATGAAAAAAGCACAGCCTATTGCGGTTCCCGACGACGAGCTACCAAGCATCTTGTGGTTAACTGTACAAAATTCGTTAAGCAGCTCCTTAATAATCCGGGTATGAATATTCGGTTCGGAACGTCAGGTTGGCGGGCGGTGATCGCCGATGAGTTTACTTTCGCGGGTGTTCGTTCAGTGACAAGCGCTATTTGTTCTCACTTTGAGTCAGCAAGCCCCACGGGGAATCTTATGGTAGTTGGATACGACACGCGGTTTTTGGGTGAACAATTCGCCGAGGAATGCGCGAACGTCATTTCGCAGAGTGCCTTTCGTGCCCTTGTTTGCGACGAACCTGTTCCAACGCCCACTATTTCCCACGTTATTCGCACAAATGGGGCTATTTGCGGAATTAACTTCACCGCTTCCCACAATCCTCCTCAATACAACGGGATGAAACTTTCGACAAGCGATGGCGCGCCGGCCTTGCCTGAGATAACTCGAAATGTCGAGGGACTAATAAAGGAGGCGGGTTTAACTCCCAGGCCAATACGGGATGCAGATAGCAAGAGCTTGCAAACTTTCGCGGCGCGCCCTGGCTATCTGGCAGATTTGGGCACAAAGATCAACTTCGATGTGATTTCACGGGCGGGTGGTCGCTACGCCTACGACCCGTTGTGGGGAACGGGTAGAGGTTATCTCGACGAGGTATTACGCAGCCACGGCTTACAAGTGGACACGATTCATGACTGGCGCGATGTTCTTTTTGGCGGCCGCTCTCCGGAGCCGGAAGCAACTCACCTGGATGAGCTTCGCGAGGTCGTTCTGTCCAAGGGATGCGTGCTCGGATTAGCTACCGATGGTGATGCAGATAGATTTGGAGTACTCGATTCAAACGGTTCCTTCATAACACCGAATCAGCTGATTGCCCTTCTCTTCGATTATTTGGTGGAGTCGAGAAAATGGAGCGGCGGTGTCGCACGCTCGGTTGCAACTTCCCATTTGGTCGATCGTGTGGCAGAGGCTCGCGGTCTACCAGTTTACGAGACACCTGTGGGTTTCAAATACATTGGGGAATTGATAAATGAAAACAAGATTGTCATCGGCGGTGAAGAATCGGCAGGGCTGTCCATCAAAGGTCACTATCCGGAGAAAGATGGCATCCTTGCGTGCTTGCTCGCAGCGGAGGCGGTCGCGGCGCGCGGCACGAGCCTGACCGACCAATTAAGTGAATTGTATAGCCGCGTTGGTAAGCTCGAATCAGGCAGAAGCGCGATTCGCTTAAATCCCGAGATTATGAAGTCGCTCGGCAACAAGCTGAAAGAAGACCCCAAAGAGATTGGCGGTCGGCACGTCGAGCGAACTAACCGGATGGATGGCGTCAAATTTATTTTTGCGGACGGTTCCTGGCTATTGGTGCGCCCGTCCGGCACGGAACCAGTAGTTCGCATCTACGCGGAATCAGAATCGGCAAAGGACATGGAGGTGCTTCTTGAGCAGGGTCATAAATTCTTATTGGGTTGATGAGCGAATTCGGGCGCAGCGTGTAGTCCCACGAGTCGGTTTGCCGTTCGCTTCCGTAAGAGAGATTTCGCTGGACATTATTGGAACTCCTGCCGAAGTTCGACGTCGCGGCGGGCTAATACCGGCGTGGGTAATTTTTGGAATGATTCTTCTCGCGACACTTTCCGTATGTGTTGCCGTGACTTTGCGAACCAGAACCAGGATGTCCCTGGCATCGCAGCAATACGTTCGAATGGAAACGGACGTACAGAGCTTACGTAGCGCAAACCAATCATTACGGTTGGAGATTGAACGACTGCGCACTGATCCTCGCACCATTGAATCGGCGGCCCGTAGTCGCCTGAACATGGTGCGTGCAAACGAGATTGTTATACCCGTCGAATGAGCACAGGGAACGTTCATTCGTAACGGACGGCGCTGAATTTGTTTTTTACCTGCCGATTGCCCGCTAGTTCCCCTGCTTGAGAACCACGTATCGCGAGTGCCTGCCGAGCTGCGCGGCTGTGACTGCCATCACAGTCGCGCTCCCTTCTTGCAAACATCTGGAAAGTACGAGTTTAGCTGTGTTGACAGTCGAATACCCGTCAACTAATATCGAGTTCCGCATGCCTACGCCGAGCAATCGAGAGATCTATGCCTGACACCAAAGAGATCAATTCTCCAATCGATGAAGCTTCCGAGCGCTGGGAGCGTGAGACGCTTGAACCGGCGCTTCACCAACATCCTGAAGTAAAGAAAAAGTTCGAAAGCGTTTCACTGGAGCAGGTCAATCGTCTCTACACGCCCGCCGATAATGCCGAACTCGACTTCGCGCGCGACATTTCGTTCCCGGGGGAATTCCCTTACACACGTGGAATACACCCGACGGGTTATCGCGGAAAACTTTGGACCATGCGGCAGTTTGCCGGGTTCAGCACTCCGGAAGAAACTAATTCACGATTCAGGTATTTGCTGGCCCAGGGACAGAATGGCCTGTCCGTCGCTTATGACTTGCCGACGCTCATGGGTTACGACGCTGATTCGCCTCTCGCTGAAGGAGAGGTAGGCAAGTGCGGAGTGGCGGTTTCGTCATTAGCGGACATGGAAGTGCTCTTTGATCAAATACCGCTTGACCAGGTAACCGTATCGCAAACGATAAACGCGCCCGCTTCAGTTCTTCTGGCCATGTATCTAGTGGTTGCTGAGAAGCAAGGAGCTGACTGGAAAAAGATCTCCGGCACACTTCAGAACGATATTCTGAAGGAATACATAGCGCAGAAGGAGTGGATTTATCCCATTCGGCCGGCGATGAAGCTCGTAGTAGACACGTTTGAATTCTGCACGGAGCATGTTCCCCGTTATAACCCCGTGTCTGTTAGTGGCTATCACATTCGTGAGGCCGGCGCCACCGCAATCCAGGAGCTCGCGTTTACCTTGCGTGATGGGCTTGAATATGTCGAATGGGGAATACGCGCGGGCTTGGAACTTGATAGCTTCGTTCCCCGCATTTCTTTCTTTTTCAACGCGCATAACGATTTCTTTGAAGAAGTTGCCAAATATCGGGCCGCACGTCGCATCTGGGCTCGGGAAATGCGCGAACGATTTGGCACAACCAACGAGCGCACTTTGAAACTTCGCTTCCATACTCAAACTGCCGGAGTTTCGCTGACGGTGCAACAACCACTGAATAACATAGTTCGCGTAGCCATTCAGGCATTGGCCGGAGTGTTGGGCGGAACTCAAAGCTTGCATACCGATGCATACGATGAAGCCCTGGCCCTGCCAACGGATCGCGCCGCACTAATCGCACTTCGAACACAGCAGATCATCGCTGAGGAGACTGGTGTTGTGAACACGATCGATCCGCTGGGCGGCTCGTACTTCGTCGAAGCACTTACGGAAAAGATGGAGAAGGGCGCGCTGGACTATTTCCGGAGAATCGACTCCATGGGGGGAATGGTCGCAGCCATCGAGAAGGGATTTCCGCAACGCGAAATCCAGGATTCCGCTTATCAGTACCAGAAGGCGGTCGAACGCGGCGATCAAGTTATTGTTGGCGTCAATAAGTATGCGATGGAAGACGAGCCCGCAGTACCAACACTGGTCATAGATGAATCCGTTAGGGAGCATCAGGTGGCGCGTTTGCATGAAACGCGTACCCGGCGAGATGCCAGCAGGGTGTCGAGTTCCCTTGAGAAACTAAAACGTGCTGCTCGTAACGAAGAGAACACTATGCCCGCCACGATCGAGGCGGTTCGTTCTTATGCTACGCTTGGCGAAATCTGCTCCGCCTTGCGAGATGTGTATGGAGTATATGAAGAACCCGCTTTCTGATACTCACAAAAACTCGTTGCAATTAATTCACTTCTCTTCCCTCTGATATGAGCGAACGAAAAATTCGTGTGCTGGTAGCAAAGCCCGGCCTCGATGGTCATGATCGAGGCGCGAAAGTCATTGCCCGGGCACTGCGCGACGCTGGGATGGAAGTTATCTACACTGGGCTCCGCCAGACGCCGGAAATGATCGCAGCCGCCGCCTTGCAGGAAGATGTGGACGCCGTCGGCGTCTCCAT
>JALYTI010000051.1 GCA_030854375.1 Acidobacteriota bacterium
GCCATATATCCTCCGAATCTGCGCAGGCGCGATCGAGTCCCAACATTCCCGAGTTCTTCCCAGACCAAAGGCGTTTAGGGTATTAGGTTTTGAGGCGGATTGCCAACTGAATTGGTGTGGTGAGTCGAGAATTTGGAGTGCGCCGACTTGTCAGCGTGTCTCGTAGCATACACAAAAGCGGCGACAAGTCGCCGCACTCCAAAATTGCGCCGGCAATCGCCAGTACATTGATGCAGATGCTTCAAGCTCTCAAGCGGTAATTGCTACTCGGGCCGGTTCTTGAATCGGAATTGCTGCACCATCAAGCTGCAGAGCACCGAGCAGAATTTCCTGATGCCGTAAAACAAACGCGTCACGCTCAGAGTGTAGATCTTCAAGGACCAGCCGCCGGCTCTTTTCTATTTCCTCCGGATCCCAGCCAAACTCTCGAGCGTCCGAATATACGTAGGAGAGATCTTCCACTACACGCAGCAACAGGTCGTTGCTGGTCATTGTAATCCGGCGCAGTTTCTTTTTGTATTTCGGCAATCCCGGCAAAGTAGGGAACAGTCGTTCCATTGTCGCCACTTCGTGCCACGCGCATCCAAGGTGAAGAGTTACCGCCTCGAGGCCATGAATCCATCCACTAAGACTTACGACGCTCATAAGTCCTTCGTAGAATTCAGACAGCCGCGGATCGAGAAAATCGTAGTCGGGATTGCAAATGTTACCGCGCAGGCGCCCGGTTCGCACGAGCTCATCTTTAATGGGCGTGCCGTCGTAGGGCAGCATTCGGCAGAAGGTTACGGGAAGGCAACCATCTGCGAGGATTGTTCGAAGGAAGTTCAGGTTTTCTCGCACCGACTCAAAGGTGCTGGACGGATCAAGCAGCATAAATCCGTATTCCCACATCAAGCCGATGCTTTTCAAAAGCTCCACCGCCTTGAGGTTTTGCTCGACGGTGATCTGTTTGTGAAGCGTCTCGAGTCCCTGCTCGCTGCCCGATTCCAGCCCCATGTAAACGAGGTAGAGTCCGGCATCCCGCATCCTGATGAAGAGCTCGCGCTCGACGGCATCGGCGCGGCAGTTCATCTTCCAAATGACTTTTTCGGGCAGTCCGTGGCGATGTAGTTCGTCCACAAACTCGTTGGCCCACTTGCGCCACACAGTACCAAACAACGGGAAATCATCATCCTGGAAAAGGAAGATGGAAATCCCTCGTTCTTCGTGCAACATGCGCATCTCCCGTACGACTTCCGCAGGCTTGCGCGTGCGCACTATTCTCCCCGGAGCGGCGCGATAAAAGGTATGGATGGAACAAAAAGAGCAGGTGCGCGCGCAACCGCGGCTGGCCAGTATCGGCATGATACTTCGACCAAGCACCGCCGTCGGCTCGTAGTTTCGTTCGGGGTATGGCAACTGATCGAGGTCTTCAACCAGTGGACGCGCCGCCGTCGCTACTACTTGTCCTTCTCGTCGATAGGCTATTCCCTGAATGTCGTGCCAGTCGTTCCCAGTGCCGATTGCATCGGCCAATTCGAGCAGCGTTGTTTCGCCCTCAAAGCGAACGACGCTATCCAGTTCCGGTACAAGTTCAAGAGTCTGCTGATAACTCAGACTGGGAAAATGGCCGCCCATCGTGAAATGACAATCGATACCACGGGACCGCAAGAGGTACAGCAACACCGCATAGCGATCGATAAAGAACTGGAAGATTAGAGAAAACCCGATAACGATGGGTTTGATCTCCTGTGCGATCTCTACGATCTTTTCCGGCTCCTGCTCGATGTCGACCACATGTACGGGATAACCGTATTGGCGTAACACCGAAGTGAGATAACCGAGACCCAGGTTCCCCTGATTCTGGAAGCCGATTAGCATAACCGGACGCGAGGTGTCGCGTTCGCGCTCGGCGTCAGCGGGTCCCTGGAAAATGCGTAGCGGAATAGGCTGGCGCATACGTCCTCCCGAACCAATACCGCCTTAGCAACGCTCGACGTGGGCAAGTCCGTTACTTCCGTTAATAAGGCGTTACTAAGGCGTCGATGTCGATTAATGAGAAGGTGATGTGGTGCTCGGCTCTAACGGGCGCGTCCGAGAATCCCGTTGACGCGATCCTTGAATTCTTGCTTGGCTAATTCCAATTCCCTCAGAACCTCCGGGTTTAGAAACCTCCGGAATATCGGCACCGGGTCTTTAATCCAATCTATTTTAAAATTAAGGATGCTGTTGAGTGTCGCTGGGGCTTTTCTTGTTCCGGCTTTTTTTGTTCCGGCTTTCTTCGTTCCGGCTTTCTTCGTTCCAGCTTTTTTCGTTCCGGTTTTTTTCGTTGTTGCAGATTTCTTGGTTGCCATTTTGGCCTCCTTGAAGGGGACGATTTAGAGATAGCGAGGACAGAAAATTACGGTGCTGGTTAATATACGCCTTGACTCACATCTGTCAACAAGAAACATTGCATTTACGTTAATCTAAATTCTCTCTTCCATTTATCCGTTCGCCATTCATTCTATTTCTGGTTTGTCGCTTACGAATATTGTTCACTCAAGAAGAATTCTTTGCCGAAACAGCGGCCACGAATCAAAGAGATAGAGTGCGAATAGAGGCCACCAGATCAGATCGTTGGTGAGTGATAAGACAATCGTCGAGCGAGGCCATGCTCCACTCCAGATCAAGCGAAGAAGTCCAATCGGACCGAGCACTTTGCCAACCAGGCCAACTGCGGCCAGCAGCCAACCGCGTTCGGGAACACGGGCCACCTCGAAATAAATAATGCCGTACAAGCCAACCACCATTCCGAGACAAGCAAATATCTGCGGATAATTTTGCAAAGGCAGGCCGGCATAGCGAAACAGCCATTGCGGGTCCCAAATTGCATAAAGACCCCACGCGATGTTGTAGATGCCGGCGGAGCAAAAGACAGCGCGGTGAAATCTTCGTCGCGGCAAGTGTCCCGCGAAGTTCAGCTTGTCGCTGGTTTCTCCCATTGTTTTGTTCAGGAAGAATGGGCCTTCATATCGCGAGGAGGTTTATGAATGGTTACCGAGGAAAGCTTCGTCGCCGGCGATCGGGCTTGGGCGAGGAGGTTCAGTTTCTCAATGAATGAATGGGAGCGGGAATCCGGCCACCACGGCGAATGAAGTCAGCGGAAGAAAATAAATTTACTGCCATGATTGGAGCGGCGCCCAGCAACCCGCCAAACTCGACCATGTCGCCTACTTCTCTTCCCGGCACGGGAATAATGCGCACGGCTGTCGTTTTGTTATTCATCACTCCTATTGCCATCTCGTCTGCAATGATCGCGGCGATCGTTTCGGCTGAAGTCGAGCCGGGGACCGCCACCATGTCGATGCCGACCGAACAGACGCTGGTCCATGCTTCAAGTTTATCCAGCGAGAGCGCTCCAACGCGCGCCGCCTCGCTCATGCCTGCGTCCTCTGAAACTGGAATGAAGGCGCCGCTCATTCCGCCTACAGATCCACTCGCCATAGCGCCACCCTTCTTGACCGCGTCCGTAAGCAAGGCGAGCGCGGCGGTTGTGCCGTGGGTTCCTGCTCTTTCAAATCCCATCCCTTCCAGTATGTTTGCAACCGAGTCGCCCGGCACCGGCGTGGGCGCGAGAGACAAATCGATGATACCGAATGGGATTCCCAATCTTCGCGCCGCTTCTCGACCTACCAGCTCGCCGGCGCGTGCCAGCTTAAATGAAAGCTTCTTGATGATCTCAGCTAACTCCTGAAGCGGAAGATCCGAAGCCGCATGTCGCACGGCGTGGTTCACAACCCCTGGACCAGAGACACCCACGTTGATCACCGCCTCAGGCTCGCCCACGCCATGAAAAGCTCCCGCCATGAAAGGATTATCTTCAACAGAATTCGCAAAGCAGACAAACTTGGCGCAGGCAATTCCTCCTTCATTGCTGGTTCGCTCGGCTGCCTCCTTTATAATTACTCCGACCTGCCGCACTGCGTCCATGTTGATACCGGCACGTGTCGTCGCCACGTTGACCGAAGAACATAAACGCTTTGTAACCGCGAGCGCTTCAGGAATCGAGTCGAGGAACTCTCGCTCAGAATCGGTAGCGCCCTTGTGAACGAGCGCGGAATAGCCACCAATGAAATCCACGCCGACCGCGCCGGCCGCTTCGTCGATTGCGCGCGCAAGTTCAACGGGATCGCCCGAGGCACCTTCGGTAATCATCGATACCGGTGTAATGGCAATTCGCTTGTTTGCGATTCGTATTCCGAATTCGTCCCCAACCTGGTCCACAGTTTTAACCAGACGATCGGCGAAGCGTTGAATCTTTTCAGTTGCACGTTCGGCGGTGCGCGACATTGACTCGCTGGCGCAATCTCGCAAGTTCAGACCCAGCGTCACAGTGCGGACGTCCAGGTGCTCCATCTCTGTCATCGCGACCGTCTGGAGAATTTCTGCTTGCGAATATTCCATGTCAGTTTCTCAAGGCTTGATCTTCAACAGGAACTGGGTGGCTGAATTCGAACAAGGTTCACCCGAGGAATTTGTTCAGCAACACGATCACGAGGAATATAAGAAACATGAAAGCCGCAACCAGCAAAAAGCGCAGGCTGGGATCGTAGGCGGCCTCATCCAGCACGACAGTGGAAATCTCACGCAGCTTCTGCACCCGATGAATCACGTCGCCTTCGACGTCTCGCGCCAGCGTACCAGCTCGCTGGATCCGCGCCCTGCCCGCTCCAGCCGCTGCCCGGCCGTCCGTCGGTTTCTGTGGGTGTCTGGCTGTGCCTTCTGCTTTTTGGTCTTTTAGACCTGGGTCTCTTAGTTTTGGGTCTTCGCGCTTTTCTGAAATGGTTTCAAACGACTCTTTAACAGGAGGAACGGCCCCGCGCGTTGGGTCGGCAGCATTTACCGCATCTTTAGCAGATGGGACATCGGTAGATGGAACGTCGACCAGCGGGGCGGTTACGACGGATGTCGTTGTTTGCGCTGTCTCTGGTTTCTGCTGGGATAGCTGCTTGCCACACTGAGGGCAAAAAACCGCTAGATCACGAATTGACGCGCCACATGATGGACAACGTCGAGCAATTTCGGGTTCAGTCATGCGGGTAAATGGTAAATGGTAAATGGTAAATAGTCACTTGTTAGTCTTGATTTGTTTTCACGGCTGCCTTCGTGGATTGGCGCGCCACGTCATCTAATCCTTCCATTCACTATTCACCTTTTACTATTCACTAAATCCGGTGCATCGCGTTGAAGAGGTCTTCCCGTTGTGCATAAATGCGCACACCCAGTGCTTCTCCTGCGCGCCGAAGTCGCTCCTTCAATTCCGTCGCGCTCTCCCGGGCGCGCGACGTATTCGCGATGATCACCATCGCAAACTTCCCCTGGACCACGGTCTGGTTAATATCAACGATGCTGCATTCTGCTTCCGCGAGTATCTGGGCAACACCCGCGACAATACCAGGGTGATCTACACCGAACACGGATATGATCATCCGGTCTGACGAACCCTCCTGCGATTGGGATGAAAGTCCCCGGCTGGGTGAAAAAGATTGTAAGGCGGGATAGGAAGTGCCGTTGGCACTAAGAAAAGGTTCGACCTCGCGGTAAAGCTCTGTGACCAATTGTTCGACTGTCTGTTCGTCAGCTGTTGCACCCAAGCGGCTGTACACAGCTTTCGTAAGTCGATAAATCAGATCTTCATTCGGCATTGCTTCGATTTTAGACTTTAGATTTGCGATTTCGGATTGGTTTTGCGAGGCACGCTAAAGTTATTTTTGAGAAGGCGATGAATCGAAAACCCACGATCCAAAATCTAAAATCGTTACGGCCTGCCATTGTCCCGCGATAATTTCGCCGCAGCTTCCCGCATCTCTTCCGAAACTGAGTCTGTGATGTCTACGCGATCGACGATCCCAACGACCGCAGCTTCTATTGCCATGTCCTGATTGCCGATGGCAGTGCGGGCTGCTTTTCCGAAGGCGCACATTACCATCTCACCGGTACCGGCGCCGAGGCGATCCGCAACAATGACAATGTTTCGGGTTGGTTCCTTTTCAAGATCGTAAGGATGAACAACCAGAAATCTAATGCCCTCCAGATCCGGGCTCTTCTTGGTGGACCAAACTGTGCCGACGACCTTTGCTAAGAACATGTTAGTTGTCAGTAGTCAGTTGTTAGTAGTTAGTTGTTAATTGTCAGTTAGTTATTGGGTCAGTGGTCAACTGACTACGAACAACTGACTACTGACTACTAACTGCCTTAAGTTTTAGCAAACACTTCGCCGGGCTCGCCGATGTCCCGTGCGGCCGGAGTGATAATGGTTTTTGCGTTGATATAGATCTTCTCGCCCTTCTGAATGGCGCGCCGGACATCGTCTTCACTAACAAAATCAACCGGCGCTTTTCCATTACTGGCGGAGGAAGAAGTGTTCACTGGATTAACGGGCGACGTAGACGATCGACTGCCGTTGACCGGCTGTCTGACGTTCTCGGAGTCACTTCGGCCAGGACTCGGTCCCATATACATGCTTCCGGCTTCAGCCTCGACCGGTGCGCGCGGCGCTTCCTGCCTCCGCTGGTTCGTCTCTGCTGTTTCCGCAGATGTTTCCGCTGGGCCTCGTGCCGCGAGAAATCTATCGACTATCGCCGCAATCTCTTCACGGTTGATCTTGCCTGCGGCGGAACCAACCACTGGTTGAGGCTGTGCGGGTCGCGGGCTCGGCGTGAATGCGGGAGGCGCAGCACTTCTGGCAACTGAGACTGGTGAGCCTGCGGAAACTGCCGGACGTGCACTCTTCACCGGCCTTGTTTCAAAGGCCACACGTTTGATATCGAGCAGATGGAGCGGCGAAACGTTATCTGAAGTTACGTTGCCACCCCAGGAACCGCAGCCCAAAGTCATCGAGGGCGGTAACGCCGTTGAAAAACCGATCGCGCCGTGGGTGGTTGGAGTATTGACCGTTATCCGCGATGCCGGCATCTCGCTGCCAAAGCGAACGGCAGCTTCGCGCGAACGCGTGTGGACACCGGCGGTGTGGCCCATGCCGCCGTAGCGCAATATTTCATAGCAGCGCTCCGCGCCTCGCGCCAGCCCATCCGCTACGTAAAAGGCAAGAATAGGTGACAACTTTTCCATCGAAAGTGGAAAGTCGCGCCCGACGCCGCCTACATCCGCCATTAAGCAGCGCGTCCCCGGAGGAACGCTGAACCCTGCCAACTTCGCAATCACTTCGACAGACCTACCCACGATCCCCGGGTTCAGTGAGCGTTGTGGTGTCACAACAACCTTGCCCAGTTGCTCAGCCTCAGACGCGGAAAGAAAATGCGCGCCTTGCGCTCTAAATTGATCGCGCACTGCCTTTTCAATTGGTGCGTCACAAACCACAGCTTGCTCCGAAGCACAAATGGTTCCGTTGTCGAAGCACTTTCCAGTCAGAATGTCCTGCACAGCTTTGGGAACGTCAGCCGTTCTTTCAATGAACACGGGAACATTGCCCGGACCAACTCCGAATGCAGGCTTTCCGGAAGAGTACGCAGCGCGAACAAGACCAATACCTCCGGTGGCCAGAATAACGGCCGTTTGCTTGTGCTTCATCAATGCTTCGGTACCCTCGATCGTAGCGGTTGACATGCACCCGATGGCCTCGGCCGGTAAACCTTCTTTGACTGCGGCTTCACGCATGACTCGTACGGTTTCGTTGATACACCGCGCGGCGGAAGGATGCGGCGACAGAACAACCGCATTACGGGATTTTATCGCGATCAAAACCTTAAAAATCGCCGTTGACGTAGGATTGGTGGAAGGAATAATTCCCGCGACAACGCCGCGCGGGCTGGCAATCTCTACGACGTCTTTCGACTCGGACACTATCCCAACTGTGCGCAGGCCCCGAAAGTAGTTCCAAACATCCTCGGCCGCGAAACGATTCTTCTCTTGCTTGTCGGCAGGAACCCCGTAACCAGTTTCTTCGACCGCCATCGCCCCCAGTCGCGCTGATTCACGCAACGCGGCTTTAGACATTGCCTCACAAATTCGATCGATTTTCGCCTGATCGAAGCGAACTATTTCAGCCTGGGCTTTGTAGGCACTCTCGACCAGGTCACGCGCTTGCTGTACTGATATAAGGTCCTTATCCGCGGACATGACGAACCTCCGACATTGTCAGTGGTCAGTAGTCAGTTGTCCGTTGTACTCAGTTCTACGGACGACTGACTACTGACCACGGACAACCTTTTACCTGGCTCTTTCCTTACTTCCCTCTCGCGCACCAGCCTGAAGCGAACGACCTTCGCCCTGTCCCAGTTGGCCTCGGGCGCCGCCTTGAAGCGAACGCTCGTCCGGGCTCAACCCTGTTCGCCCGTCAACCGGTAACACGCGTTCAACTTCTGCATGCGGGCGCGGAATGACGTGGACGCTAATCAACTCGCCTACTCGTCGTGCGGCTGCCGCACCAGCGTCTGTTGCCGCCTTAACCGCCCCGACGTCCCCCCGAACAAAGATCGTTACGTAACCGGCGCCGATATACTCTTTTCCTAAAAGCTGAACGTTCGCAGCTTTGACCATGGCATCGGCGGCTTCGACAGCTCCGACGAAACCTTTGGTCTCCACCATTCCGAGTGCTTCTAAAGGCATCTCAGTATCCTCACTTTTTGTCGTTGTAGAAGTTAAAATCGCCTGATTCGAATATCCTCAACGTACCACCGTGCGCTACAAGAATCAAGAGACCGTAAACGGATAAGTTTCACGGATTGAAGCAGAACCCGGTC
Organism: Acidobacteriota bacterium; assembly: GCA_030854375.1. Classification (GTDB taxonomy): domain Bacteria; phylum Acidobacteriota; class Blastocatellia; order Pyrinomonadales; family Pyrinomonadaceae; genus PSRF01. Next base: position 8,724 of record JALYTI010000051.1, read on the forward strand.
CGGTTGCGACTGGCCGGTGCTCAACAATCGATTAGCCACACAAATAAGAACCCCAGGACAGGGAATAAAGAGAATCAGAGCCCGCGAAGCGGCCGATAGCGGTATTGGTGGCAGCGGCTGGTGCGAGTCGATGTGCTGCATCAAATGTTTCGTATGCCGTCCCCGCTGCCGGCCGCTTCGCGGGCTCGGAATTGATGTACGTTCGAAACCTGGGGTTCCGCTGCGCTTCACCCCAGGCTTTATGCTATCGCCCACTCCGTGGGCTGAGACTCGGTACGGATCGTTGAGAGAGTGATCGAAGAATCAATATCGACGCTTTGTGAAAGCATGCGGAATGACCATTAATGAAGCGAACATCAAGTTATGTGTAGAAAGCCGGTCGCCACCGCCTCGGTTCTGTTGTCCAGACCCTGGCTCCGCCGAG
>JALYTI010000425.1 GCA_030854375.1 Acidobacteriota bacterium
GAGCTATCAACATCTCGCGGATCCGCAGCAATGTTTCGTCTGCTTATTTTATTAGATAGCGGGCTTTATAGGCTGAAGTCCTAGAGATTAGGTGAAGGCAATCTTTCCCGTTTCGCCTTTTTCGTGCTCGATATTACTTCGCACTTTCAACAGGCGATCGAGCATTTCGGCGCACTCAGCGCTACGGGTGGCAAGCTGGGCGTCTGCCTGCTCATGTGTCTGCTTCAGGCGGTGTAACTCGTCCGCGATGTGCAGCGCCGCAAGTATGGCCACTTTCAGGGAATCTACAGTCAGGGTGCCGGAGGAAATCTCGCGCATACGGCTATCGACAAAATCGGCCAATCTCGTGAGGTATTCAGAGTCGCCGTCAGAGCGGATATTGTAGGTTTGATTATAGATTTCAACTCTAATGGTGGGTGCGGCCGTCGTGGTGGTTTCCATGCTGCTCTTTCCAAGGATCGGGGCGATTCCAGTGGTCATCTAAGCTCCTTCGCTGCCTCGGGATCGAGCGCGGCAACGGCATCTAACATGGCTTCAACTTTCGAGCGTATGATATCGCGTTCAGCGAGAAGTGCCTCTACCTGTTTCTCAAGTCGCAGTTGTTCGTTAGGCACGCTGCCACGGTTGCGCCGCATGAGCGAAAGCTCTTTTTCCAGGCTCTCTTTCTCCTGGCGCAGAGTCTTAGTAAGCTCGATCGTGCGATAGATCTTATCTTCTAAATGCGAAAATTTTTCTAGTCCGGACAATCCGACCATGAACCTGTTCTTCCCCGACTGTGGTTGAGTTGCAAACCGCCGCGATTATGCGACTTCACGTCAACAAGCGCAAGACTCTTGCAGCGATTGAATGCGATTTATTTTTTAATGCAACTCAGCGCTGAATTTTTTCAGCAGTGAATCTATCAATCCGCGATGTCGCTCTTCAACTTCCTCGTCGCGCAAGGTTCGTTCGTCCGACCGATATTCTACACGCAGAGTCACGGACCGCTTAGCTTCAGGAATGCCCTGCCCCTCGTAGGTACCTACGAGTCTTGCTTTGGAGTAATCCGCGACGCGTTCCGAATCAATCGCCTGAACCAGCTCCGCGAAACTCACTTCGCGGCCAACGATCAAGGTCACATCGCGGACCACCGAAGGGAATCGCGGAAGTGGCTTGTATTGAGTCGGGCGTTCTTCAGACTCAAGCAGCGCTGTTAGATCTAGTTCCGCAAGATAAACTGCTTGCCGGAATTTGTAAGCTGAGGCGATTGATTCAGACAGCCGTCCGATATTCCCTATTACTGTTCCATCAGCCAACATAATTGTCGCAGCCTGGCCCTCGCGCAAGTGCTTAACCTTGGATTCAGAGAAACGCAAGGGGCCTAATTTCATCGCGTCGACCCCGGCCTCCACTGCGCCTTTGAGTTCGTAAAAATCCATTTCGCGCGTTGCCTGAGCGCGACCTTCTTCAACCGCTCCGCCGATTGCGATTAAAGCCAGCGCGTCCCTCTCATTTGGAAGGGCGTTGGGAAGGCGCGGTGGCTTGTCGAGAGCCTGTGATCGTGCAAAAACGTGCCCAATTTCGAACAAACGGACGTCCCGAATGCCATGGTTGAGATTGTGACGAACGGACTCCAATAACCCAGGAAGCAGCGTGGCGCGCATGCGCATCGATTCTTCAAGAACGGGGTTTGCAAGGGTTACGAAACTCGCCTTCTCGGCTTCTCCCAGCAGGCCAGGGATTAAGTCGAATTGGTCGTCGCCCGAGGAGTCGATAAAGCTGAAGTTAATTGCTTCGTCGAATCCACCGTCGGTCAGCGCCCGCCGCAATGCGCGCCGTTTCATCTCCGCAGGCTGGTATTCTCCGGACATGTTTGAAGGCGGCAACTCAGACGCTATTTTGTCGTAGCCTACATGTCGCGCGACCTCCTCAATCAAATCTTCTTCGAGACTCACATCAACACGCCAACTTGGAACAACAAACGATAAACCGCTGTCTGCTCTTGAAGCGCCAGGTGTGAAACCGAGTCCCGTGAGGATACGGGTCATGTCGGAGGCATCGACTCGCAATGAGGTAATGCTCTCAACTTTTGCAGGACGAAACTCTACAACACGTGGCGGAAGAGGATTCGGATAGACATCGATCGCATCCTCAGTCGCCACACCCCCGGCGATTTCGCAAATGAGTTCTACGCATCTCGCTTGCGCCTTGAGGACATTTTCGCAGTCAGCACCGCGCTCGAAGCGACGTGACGCTTCAGTGTCCATGCCGAGTTGCCGCGCGGTACGGCGCACCGAATCCGGATCGAAATACGCGCTCTCAATCAATACATCGCTTGTCGTCTCAGAAATTTCTGAATATTCGCCGCCCATAATGCCAGCCAAGGCCACAGGATTTCTGGCGTCAGCAATCACAAGCATATGAGCGTCCAGCTTGCGCTCAACGCGGTCGAGCGTTTTCAGATGTTCGCCTGGTTTTGCACGACGAACAATGATTCGCTGCTCGGATAGTTTAGCCAGGTCAAATGCGTGAAGCGGTTGACCCAGTTCATGAAGAACGTAGTTCGTGATATCAGCGACATTATTAATAGGCCTCTGGCCAATCTCTGCCAAACGTTTTGCCAGCCACGCGGGCGATGGCGCAATTCTGACACCGCGAACAATTCGAGCCGCGTAGCGCGGACAAAGATCCGGATCTTTAATTTCAACTGATGCGTAATCTCCGGTTTTACCTTGAGCTTTGAGGATTTTGGACTTTGGATTTTGGACTGTGGATCGCTCAATCACAGACACTTCACGAGCAATTCCTATATGCGAGAGACAATCGGGACGATTGGAAGGCACTTCGACATCGAGAACCGAGTCTTCTTCGCTCTCGTCCACTGAATCGATTGCCAGGCCAACCATAGTCAATCGATCCCGCAACTCTCGCGGAATTAAGGTTGTGTGGGTCAGCTCGCGTAGCCAGTTGTAACTAATTAACATCAGTCTATCTTTGTACTTTGTACTTTGTATTTTGTGCTTTGTGCTTTCGTACTTTTGGTCTTTGGCCTTTGGTCTTTGGTCTTGGTCTTTGGTCTTTGATTTGAACTCAGGGTCTCATAAAGTTGGAATTCAACCTTCGCACTCAACAAGTACAAAAACCTAAGACCAAAGACCAAAGACCAAAGCTCAAAAATCAAAGCTCAGAACAGTTTTAATCAAATTGCTCGAGGAACCGCACGTCGTTTTCGAAAAGTAGACGGATATCATCGAGGCCGTACATCAAATTGCACATGC
>JALYTI010000426.1 GCA_030854375.1 Acidobacteriota bacterium
GTTGGACGCAGTAGGAGTTGCTGAGCCCCTGGTGCAGCGGCATGGATCTCAGAGTTCTCATCAGATCCTGGTTCAAATGCCCGGCATCCACGACCCGGAACGTGTAAAGCAATTGCTGAAGGCCGAATCGAAACTTGAGTTGGTCCATGTCGTTAGCCCGCCCAGCCCCGGTCCCGCTCAAACTTACAACACTGAGGAAGAGGCAAAGGCTTCGCTTGGCGGCACAGTTCCAACAAATCGCCGCATCCTGCCTTACGCGGAACGGAATGAGCCGACAACTGCGAGTCGGGCTACACCCGACCAGGCGCAGAAAGCGAAAAAATGGGTCGTGGTCGAATCTCCTGCCGTCGTTGACGGAAGCGAGCTTCGCAACGCTTCAGCTACGCAGTCGCGCGCCGGCGCAGAGGACTATCAGATTGCCTTTGCTCTCAAGCCTAAAGGCGCTGAGAAATTCGGTGCGTGGACGGGCTCCAACATAAACGAGTATATGGGCGTGGTTCTGAATGATGAGGTGAAGTCGATTGCGTTCATCAAGTCCCAAATTAACGACCAGGGGGAAATTTCGGGAAGGTTCACGAAACAATCGGCTGACGATTTGGCGCTCACCTTGAGATCAGGCGCTTTGCCCGCGCCAATTGAATATCAGGAAGAACGTACTGTGGGACCAAGCCTGGGCGCCGATTCGATTCGCTCCGGTGTAAAGGCTTCCCTATTCGGCCTGTTGCTCGTCGTAGCTTTCATGCTTTTTTACTATCGCGGTTCCGGAGTGAATGCTGTCGTTGCGCTAATCTTAAACATGATTCTAATGCTGGCAGGATTAATTCTTTTCCAGGCAACGCTGACGTTGCCAGGAATCGCGGGAATTATTCTGACGATCGGCATGGCCGTCGATTCGAACGTGCTGATCTTCGAGCGCATTCGGGAAGAATTGCGAACTGGAAAGACGGTCGCTTCGGCGATTGAGCAAGGATTCGCGCGTGCCTTCGTGACCATCATAGATACACACGTAACTACTATCATCTCGTCACTGTTCCTTTTTGTCTTTGGCACCGGCCCTTTGCGCGGTTTCGCTGTCACGCTGGTTATCGGGTTGTTAATAAATTTGTTCTCAGCCGTCTACGTCTCACGCACCATTTTTATGTGGGAGCTGAGTCGGAAACGAAAAATGGAATCGTTGAGCATATAGAGAGCTTCAGATGTGGATTTCAAGCGAACTCAAGGCTTGACGCGTTGATTGGTAAATATGATTCAAGTTTTTAAAAACGTTAAGATTGACTGGCTGGCTAATCGCCGCAAGTTCATCGCTATTTCTGTTTTACTGATGCTTGCCGGACTGAGCTCTGCTGTATTCCGCCAGTGGAAACATCCGGGCGGCACCGAAGCATTTAACCTGGGCGTCGACTTCAAGGGCGGTACCGTCGTTACTGTTAAATTCAAACAGCGCCCGTCCGCAGAAGAGATTCGAGACGCCCTCATTAAGTCCGGCGTGAAGGACGCGATCATCCAACCCGTCACGGACAAGCCTGACATTGCATTGATAAAGCTACCGCTGGCAGGTTCGGGAGAGTCGGAATCGCAGGCGCAACTCGATATGGGCCGAGCGAGAGTCAAGGCCGGTCTGAATCAGTTTGGCGGCGAAGGAGATGCTTACGAGATCATTGGGACGGATGCAGTAGGGGCCGTAGCCGGGGCGCAACTTCGCAACAAGGCGATCGCCGTAACGCTCGCAGCCCTGGTTGGCATTCTTATGTACATTGCCTTCCGCTTTGAGTGGACTTATGGCGCGGCTGCTGTGATCGCTGTATTTCACGATGTGCTGGTCACGCTAGGTTTCTTTTCCATTTTTCAGTGGGAAGTAAGTCTGACCGTCATAGCGGCGCTGCTAACTCTCGTTGGGTTTTCCGTCAACGACACGATCGTGGTTTTTGATCGTATCAGGGAAAACCGTCGCCTGCATCGGCGCGAATCCCTATACAAAATCACGAACGACTCGATCAATCAAACGCTTTCCCGCACGGTCATAACTTCAGGTCTCGTGTTTCTCTCCGTGCTTTCAATGGTTCTTGTCGGCGGTGAAGTGCTGCGCGGCTTCTCACTAGCGCTTCTAATCGGCATCAGCTTTGGAACTTACTCATCGGTTGCTATAGCGAGTCCGATCATGGTGTGGTGGGAGCAGCGTTTGGAAAATGCGAACAGGGCTTCCGCAACCGCGTCGCAGCGAGCAGCGCCGGGGGCGCCGCGCGCGATCAGCACACCCAGTCGTCAACCTTTGCCGAGCAGCGCTGGTAGTAAGCGGTCTCGTGCGGGACGCGCTTAGAAGATCGATACCACAAGACCATCGTCCATTGCCGCATTTTTTGCATACATTAACTTCAAATTTGCTCTTGACTTTGCCGCGCAATGCGGCATAGACTGCTGCCGTTGCTGGCCAATTAAATACTCAAGAGTCGACCCCGCATGAAAAAGCGAAGGTTGGGTGCGCGGCAGTCTGTTGAGATGGCCGGCGAGTTTTTCTCGCGCAGCGGCATTTCAATTTGATTCGCAAGGCTCAGGATCACTGAGTTGCTGTTTCCCCTTCATTTGTAATGAACTCAAGCGGGACAGAACCGACGTTTGAGAAGCAATAAATCGATCGAGACTGTTTTGCACCCCTGATCCATTTGGCACCGGAATAGGGAGGATAAAAATGTTCGATAACCTTGTAGAGTCTGGTTCGCACAAACAAGACCTGTCGCGAAAAGGCTCATTCCTTTTAGGCACGCTGGCTATATACGCTGTTCTTGGGATCGCACTCGTAGTGGGCAGTATATGGTTGACGCTAGCTAACATCGATACTCCGGATTTGGAGCTGACGACGTTGGTCGCACCGGTACCTGTGCCTCAGCAGGCCACCCCTGACAAACCGGCGGAGGCAAAGCCTCAGAAGGTCGAGCAGAATGTTGACGTCCGAAAGGAATTGATTGCGGACGTTTCCAGAACAGAGCTCGTGCCTAAAGAGGTCTCAGCCAAAGCGAGCGACATTCCCCCCGTACGGCGCGGCGTCACTACCATCCAGGGTAACGAGTCGAGCAATGCGGCTGCTCCGATGGCCGGTCCAGGTACGGGGACAGGTTTAGTGGCAGGACCGACGAAAGTGAATATTTCTGAGGAGCCACCGCCACCGCCGCCGCCACCCAAACCGAGAGCGCCGATCTCCGGTGGAGTGCTCAATGGCAAAGCGATCAGTTTGCCAAAACCAGCTTATCCGCCCATTGCC
>JALYTI010000427.1 GCA_030854375.1 Acidobacteriota bacterium
ACTTCCCTCGGCGTTACCCGAGCGCTTCCGCAAGCGCCGGTGGGCTCCACCGATATGAGCCGGCTGTCGTGAAGCGAATCACTTCGCTCCTGGGCAAGTTGTGGCTTACCCGACAAGGAATTTCGCTCGAGCCTTGCCTAGTCGAGTGACTAGGTGGACTTCGTCGTCCCTGCATGTCGCCATGCAGATGGGACCATCTCATCGTCCAAAACACATCGGACGTTCGACGTATGGTCTCTGAGGATTCCGACGTGCTTTCGCGCGCCGGCCTTTCCTGCTGATTGTCTGGCTCATCGCTTAGCCGATGAACGCCTCTCGGATTGTCGCTGCGATCTCTCGCGAGCACCGGAGGATCCGCCAGGTGTTCCAGCAAATAGTCGAATTTCTCTAAGGCAGCGATCCACCTTAGGACCGTTATAGTTACGGCCGCCGTTCACCGGGGCTTCAGTTCAAGCCTTGCAGCTCTCCCATTAACCTTCCGGCACTGGGCAGGTGTCAGCCCCTATACGTAGGGTTTCCCCTTCGCAGAGACCTGTGTTTTTGTTAAACAGTCGCTTAGCCCGTTTAGCTGAGGCCTCGATCACTTGCTCCACATTGCTGCGAAGCGTGCGAGGCACCCCTTCTCCCGAAGTTACGGGGTCATTTTGCAGAGTTCCTTAAGGAGGGTTCTCCCGATCGCCTTGGTATTCTCTACCCGCCTACCTGTGTCGGATTGCGGTACGGGCACTCGCGATCTCACTAGAGGCTTTTCTCGTCAGCTTGGCTTGCCCCACTCGCCTCATTGCTGAGGCTCGCATTCGCATCTCACCTTAATCTCCCAACGGATTTACCTATTGGAAGGCGGCTACCTGCTTAGACGCACATAGCCAAAGTGCGCTGGGACTACCAGACTGAGTCACCCCTTTGTTGATAACGATCTTGAGCGGTTCCGGAATATAAACCGGATGTCCATCGTCTACGCCTTTCGGCCTCGACTTAGGCCCGACTGACCCTGAGCGGATTAACCTTCCTCAGGAAACCTTAGGCATACGGCGCATATGTTTCTCACACATGTTTCGCTACTCGTTCCGGCATTCGCACTTCTCAGCGCTCCAGCGGTCCTCACGGTCCACCTTCACTGCACTGAGAACGCTCCTCTACCACGCACGATCTCCGAAGAGATCGTGCATCCAAAGCTTCGGTACCAGGCTTGAGCCCCGTTGGATTTTCGGCGCTGGATCACTCGACCAGTGAGCTGTTACGCACTCTTTCAATGATGGCTGCTTCTAAGCCAACATCCTGGTTGTCTGAGCGATCCAACATCCTTTCCCACTTAGCCTGGATTGAGGGACCTTAGCTGTTGGTCTGGGCTGTTTCCCTTTTGACCCCGGAGCTTAGCCCCCGGAGTCTGACTGCCACGCTTCGCCTCTTCGCATTCGGAGTTTGGTTGGGTTTGGTAAGCGATAAGCCCCCTAGCCCATCCAGTGCTCTACCTCAAAGAGGGAACGCGCAACGCTAGCCCTAAAGCTATTTCGAGGAGAACCAGCTATCTCCGCGTTCGGTTGGCATTTCGCCTCTACCCACAGCTCATCCCTCAACTTTTCAACGTTGAAGAGTTCGGCCCTCCACGGAGTATTACCTCCGCTTCAGCCTGGCCATGGGTAGCTCACGCGGTTTCGGGTCTAGTGCATGCGACTACGGGTCTTGCGACCCACGCCCTATTCAGACTCGCTTTCGCTTCGGCTCCAGCCGTCAGGCCTTAACCTCGCCGCATACAGCTAACTCGCCGGATCATTCTTCAATAGGCACGCCGTCACGCTACTGCTTGCGCAGCAACACGCTTCGACTGCTTGTAGGCACACGGTTTCAGTTTCTATTTCACTCCCCGCCAGGGGTGCTTTTCACCTTTCCCTCACGGTACTAGTTCACTATCGGTCGCTTGAGGTATTTAGCCTTAGACAATGGTCTGCCCAGTTTCCCACCCTGGAGACCTTCCGGGTGGTACTCGAGGACTTCGACCGGAGCGTGACAACTTTCGTGTACGGGACTCTCACCCTCTTCGGTTGGCCGTTCCAGGCGGCATTCCACTAGCTGTCACGTTTTTAACTCCGTTACGGATCGGCAGATCCGCCGTCGAGCCTCACAACACCCACTCCACAACGCCTGCCGGCTATCACGTGGATCGGGTTTGGGCTCTTCCCGTTTCGCTCGCCACTACTCAGGGAATATTTTCTGTTCCTCGAGGTACTGAGATGTTTCAGTTCCCTCGGTGCCCTCTACGCACCCTATGTATTCAGGTGCGAGTCATCAGGGTTAGTCCTGATGGGGTTCCCCCATTCGGAGATATCCGGATCACCGTTTGCTACCAACTCCCCGGATCTTTTCGCAGGTAACCGCGTCCTTCATCGGCCTCAAGCGCCAAGGCATTCACCGTGCGCCCTTTGTAGCTTGACCTACAAGTCCAGCATCCAGCCCGGCCCTCGAACAGGGCGAACTGATGCTTCAATTTTTGATTCACCAATTGCGATCGGTACAAATAGTTTCGCCAATGGCGAAACTCGCAACTTTGTCTTCCTCTTCACTTGTTAAGGTGCACCACTTGCTCGTTCGAGTCCGCGCGCGGTCACGGCACATGCACGTGCGCGCACTCGAAAAAACCTGTGGAAGCTGTTTCGGATCTGCTTCGCCCTCCTGCCGGCGTTGTACCGGGGCGCGGACTTCACATGATAGAGACAATTCCCTGCGGCGTGAAGCGCATCCCCTCCGGACAGGCCGGTTTTGTGGGCAGTGGAGCCGAGGAGACTCGAACTCCTGACTTCCTCCTTGCAAAGGAGGCGCTCTACCAGCTGAGCTACGGCCCCCGAGGAGCAAGGCGCATTCTGCGCCTTGCGACGAGAGGGCCGACGGAGCCAGGGCGCGAGCCCTGGCGGAGGTACGGCCCCCCGACGGGAACGAGCGGCGAAGCCGCTACGGCCCTTGTGCCGCCAAGGCTAGCAGTGGTGCAGGCACGGCCACCGGCGAAGGCGGATTCACATCGACCGTCCGAGGAATTCGAGTCCCCGGCGCTTGTGGGCGTTTGTGGACTCGAACCACAGACCTCTGCCTTATCAGGGCAGTGCTCTAACCAGCTGAGCTAAACGCCCGGCGTATCGGCAGAGCCTAGCAAGTGGGCAGATCGTTAACCGATGAAGAGTGGTAGGAACGGGCGCGCCTTGTTGTCGCTTCGAGAACCGGGGTTAACGGTCTCTCCGCATTCATTGAAACGAACCACTTCCG
>JALYTI010000428.1 GCA_030854375.1 Acidobacteriota bacterium
CCATGCTACCGCAGTGTTGCGCTCAACTAGTTCCCCCCAATGAAAAATGAAAAATGTGAAATGACAAATGGAAAATCTTCCCATCTAAAATTTCCAATCGCCTTTAGCGGTGCGACCGGGCCTGCATTCACGTTGAAGGCTGGCATCCACTCGCTACCGCGCGGTTCTGCAATCATCTTGAGAACCATGCTACCGCAGTGTTGCACTCAACTAGTTTCCACCAATGAAAAATGAAAAATGTGAAATGACAAATGGAAAATCTTCCCATATAGATAAGATCCATTCCCACATCTCATTTCACCCTTCTGTCATCCGCTCTCCTCCATCATTTCCAATCGCTTCCACCGGACAGCAGGTCAGAGCCTCTTCACACGCCGCTCGCTCTTCTTCGGTTAATGGCTGCTTGAAGACATACGAATAACTATTTGCGTCAGCGCGGCGGAAGTTTTCCGGCGCTGTATCGCGACACACATCGCAATCTATACAGGAAGAATCGACGTAGTAAGCGCCGGGAACATTCTCCTTCACGCTATCATTCCGGTCTGGCACAGTTAGTTTTTCGATCTCCTGCGATTTCTTTTGTAGGGCTTGGTGGGTGCTGAGACTTCTTCAATTATCCTCTATCCGCTTGCTGAGAGGAGGGGTTAAGGGACGAGGAAAGCCCTTTTGACGGAAGATTTTCCATTTGTCATTCACTTTTCTTATTTTTCATTTATCTTGCTTCCTCTCAATGAAAAATGAAAAATTTGAAATGAGATATGGAAAATCTCTTCTGTATAACCGCGCTTGATCCCTCATCCTTCCGCCTTCATCTTTCTATTCACGGATGCGTCATCTCTTCAGGCTTCACGTACTTATCAAAATCCTCGCCGGTCAAAAAACCCAACTCGACGGCCGACTCCCGCAAACTGATTCCTTTAGTGTGCGCGTTCTTTGCCACCTTGGCCGCTTTGTCATAGCCGATATAAGGATTCAATGCGGTGACAAGCATTAGCGAGCCCTTCAAGTTCTCATCAATCTGCTGGCGATTGAGCTTAATGCCCGAAATGCAATATTCAACAAAGCCGTGGGACGCGTCATGCAGCAAACGAATCGAATGCAGCAGATTATGAATCATCACGGGTTTAAAAACATTGAGCTCGAAATTTCCCTGCGAACCCGCGAAGGTTATGGCCGCATCATTGCCGAAAACCTGAACCGCTACCATCGTCATCGCCTCGCTTTGAGTCGGATTAACTTTTCCGGGCATGATCGACGAACCTGGCTCATTCTCCGGCAGAATCAGTTCGCCGAGTCCGCAACGCGGACCGGAAGCCAACCAGCGAATGTCATTCGCAATCTTCATTAGCGACGCAGCCAGCGTCTTTAATGCGCCGCTGGCAAAAATGATTTCATCGTGAGCTGAGAGCGCAGCAAACTTGTTTGGATGTGATTTGAATGGCAATCCCGTCAACTCGGCGATTTTCCTGGCGGCGCGTTCACCAAACTCCGGATGCGAGTTGATCCCGGTACCCACTGCCGTGCCGCCAATGGCGAGATCTAACACTCCCGGCATTGCCATTTTCATACGTTCTATATCGCGACTCAGCAGACTTGCCCAACCTGACATTTCCTGGCCTACAGTTAACGGGGTGGCGTCCTGCAAGTGTGTGCGGCCAATCTTTACTACGTCTTTGAACTCCTCGGCCTTTGCTGCGATCGCGTCGTGGACCTTCTGAATTTCAGGGATCAACTTATTTAGCTGCTCGGCAGCGGCGATATACATCGCAGTGGGAAACGTATCGTTTGACGACTGCGACATGTTGACGTCGTCATTGGGATGGATGGGTTTCTTGCTACCCATGACACCGCCGGCAATCTCTATCGCGCGATTAGAAATCACCTCGTTGGCATTCATGTTGGTCTGCGTGCCGCTTCCAGTCTGCCAAATACGCAATGGAAAATGTTCGTCCAGTTTGCCTGAGATTACTTCGTCGGCCGCTTGGGCGATTAGTTTTGCTTTGTCCGCAGGTAGCTTGCCCAGGTCATGGTTCACCAGGGCCGCGGCCTTCTTAAGAATGCCCAGCGCGCGAATCATCTCGCGCGGCATTTTGTCATCTCCGATATTGAAGTGAACCAGCGACCGCTGGGTTTGCGCGCCCCAGTACTTGTCCGCCGGCACTTCAATTTCGCCCATTGAATCGCTTTCAACGCGCATTCCAGGTTTTGCCTTTTGTTCGCTCGCTTCAGGTGACATTGGTTAGGTCTTGACTAGCGTTGATCTATGAACCGCCGGAGTCGCGTATGGCGTGGAGTTGTCATGAGCCTCAATTGCGGGTTTCCCCTCGCGGCACTCGAGATGGCGTGCCATGCAGCTTAATTCTACATCACGCGCGCCCGTGCATAAACCCCACACCTAAAGCCGGCTTGGCCCACCAGCTCACGAGGCCGTATCAAAACTCATGTTGGAAAGGCATTACCCTACATCGCCACACAGAACAGAACCGTTGGCGGTAGCCAATGGATGCTAACAATCAAGTTAGCCTCAGTGTTTATCTTTCAAATTGGCTTGGAAACATAGCATCTCCAAATTCAATTGAGTGTTGGCATCCTTGGCTACCGCCAACGGTTCTGCATTGCGTGGCAAAGTCCCAGAATTTGATATCAGCTGCCCTAAATCTGTGGAGTCTTGACACACCGCGCCTTCACGGACGGGGCTACGAAACTGTCGGTCCCGCGTACCTGAGAGTTGAGATTGAACCATCCCGGGAAGCAACCGCCCCAACTTGCCAACTAACGGCGGAACGGTATAGTCTGCCCAAACGCGTTACATACCCCCACGTAAAATAAGAGCTCCGAAGTATAAGGGTTCCAGGTCGAACAAGGTCGGCGATGTCATCCCCCGTCACAGACAACTTCAGTTCTACTAAAGATTCCGCGAGGCGTGCCCTCATTTTGGTTGTTGAACGCAATCCCGCTGTTCAGCGGCTCGAGCGCTTTCTTCTTGAGCAAGCAGGATACAGCGTGGAGTTTGCGAGCGATGGCCTTTCGGCACTGGAGCGGGCACGAGAGCTACGCCCTAAAATCGTCGTTACAGAAATACTGGTGCCCCGGCTCGACGGTTTAAGTCTTTGCCGCCAGCTCAAATCCGATCCAGAGACGCGTTCGATGGTGGTCCTTGTTTTCAGCCATCTGCAGGCTGAGGACCGCGCTCTCGAGGCGGGCGCCGACGCTTTCATTGTGAAGCCGGTGGATGAAGAGCATTTGATCGAA
>JALYTI010000429.1 GCA_030854375.1 Acidobacteriota bacterium
TTCTGACTCTGATTAGCAGAGTTTTGTAGGCCCGCTCTTGGGTTTCCTTCCGGGGATTCGAGGGTGGGATTTTTGTGTGGCCAAGTTGTTAAGGGCACACGGTGGATGCCTTGGCACCAGGAGCCGATGAAGGACGTAGGAGGCTGCGATAAGCCTCGGGGAGCTGTCAACCGAGCGTTGATCCGAGGATTTCCGAATGGGGGAACCCCGCACCAGTCATGTGGTGTGACCCGCGCCTGAACACATAGGGCGTGTGGAGGGAACGTGGGGAAGTGAAACATCTCAGTACCCACAGGAAGAGAAAACAACCGTGATTCCGTGAGTAGTGGCGAGCGAAAGCGGATGAGGCTAAACCGTTTCCATGTGATACCCGGCAGGGGTTGTGGGGGCGGGGTCGTGGGACGACTCAGTTGGTTCTGCCGGACTGACGGGGAGTAAGAAAGTGTGGTTGTTAGTGGAAGGCCTCTGGAAGGGGTCGCCGTAGAGGGTGAGAGCCCCGTACACGAAAACACTGCACCTCCCGAGTTGTATCCCAAGTAGCACCGAGCCCGTGAAATTCGGTGTGAATCTGGCGGGACCACCCGCTAAGCCTGAATACTCCCTGGTGACCGATAGCGGACAAGTACCGTGAGGGAAAGGTGAAAAGTACCCCGGGAGGGGAGTGAAATAGTACCTGAAACCGTGTGCCTACAAGCCGTGAGAGCCTTATCGCACCTTGTGTGCGGGGGGTGATTGCGTGCCTTTTGAAGAATGAGCCTGCGAGTTAGTGGTACGTGGCGAGGTTAACCCGTGTGGGGTAGCCGTAGCGAAAGCGAGTCCGAACAGGGCGTTTCCAGTCGCGTGTCCTAGACCCGAAGCCGAGTGATCTACCCATGGCCAGGTTGAAGCGCGGGTAAGACCGCGTGGAGGACCGAACCCACTTCGGTTGAAAACGGAGGGGATGAGCTGTGGGTAGGGGTGAAAGGCCAATCAAACTCGGTGATAGCTGGTTCTCCCCGAAATGCATTTAGGTGCAGCGTCACGTGTTTCTTGCCGGAGGTAGAGCACTGGATGGTCTAGGGGCCCCACAAGGTTACTGAAATCAACCAAACTCCGAATGCCGGTAAGTGAGAGCGTGGCAGTGAGACTGCGGGCGATAAGGTTCGTAGTCGAGAGGGAAACAGCCCAGATCATCGGCTAAGGCCCCTAAGCGTGTGCTAAGTGGAAAAGGATGTGGAGTCGCAGAGACAACCAGGAGGTTGGCTTAGAAGCAGCCACCCTTGAAAGAGTGCGTAATAGCTCACTGGTCAAGTGATTCCGCGCCGACAATGTAGCGGGGCTCAAGCACACCGCCGAAGCCGTGGCATTCATGCGTTACCCGCCGGTCCTCGTATGGGCCGGCCAGGTGTGTGGATGGGTAGGGGAGCGTCGTGTGGCGATTGAAGCGGCGGAGTGATCCAGCCGTGGACGCCACGCGAGTGAGAATGCAGGCATGAGTAGCGAGAGGGGAGTGAGAACCTCCCCCGCCGGAAGACCAAGGGTTCCTGGGCCAGGCTAATCCGCCCAGGGTGAGTCGGGACCTAAGGCGAGGCCGACAGGCGTAGTCGATGGACAACGGGTTGATATTCCCGTACCCGCGAAGGAACGCCCATGCTGAACCCAGCGATGCTGACCGCCTGATGGCTGGTGACCGATCCCTTCGGGGAGGAGCTCCGGTCCGAACGCGGGACCCGGACTGGTAGTAGGCAAGCGATGGGGTGACGCAGGAAGGTAGTCCTACCGGTGAGTGGTAGTACCGGTGCAAGGGTGTGGCCCGTGGGATAGGTAAATCCGTTCCACATACAGGGTGAGGCCCGACGCATAGCCGAATGAGGCGAATGGGATGATCCTATGCTGCCGAGAAAAGCCTCTAGCGAGTTCCGAGCGGCCCGTACCCCAAACCAACTCAGGTGGTCAGGTAGAGAATACCGAGGCGATCGAGCGAACTGTGGTTAAGGAACTCGGCAAAATGCCCCCGTAACTTCGGGAGAAGGGGGGCCATCTACTGTCATCATCCTTGCGGTGGGCAGCGGTGGGTGGCCGCAGAGACCAGTGAGAAGCGACTGTTTACTAAAAACACAGGTCCGTGCGAAGTCGTAAGACGATGTATACGGACTGACGCCTGCCCGGTGCTGGAACGTTAAGGGGACGGGTTAGTCCTTCGGGGCGAAGCTCAGAACTCAAGCGCCAGTAAACGGCGGTGGTAACTATAACCATCCTAAGGTAGCGAAATTCCTTGTCGGGTAAGTTCCGACCTGCACGAATGGCGTAACGACTTCTCAGCTGTCTCAACCACAGGCTCGGCGAAATTGCAGTACGAGTAAAGATGCTCGTTACGCGCGGCAGGACGGAAAGACCCCGGGACCTTTACTATAGCTTGATATTGGTGTTCGGTTCGGCTTGTGTAGGATAGGTGGGAGACTGTGAAGCGGGCACGCCAGTGTTCGTGGAGTCGCCGTTGAAATACCACTCTGGTCGAATTGGATGTCTAACCTCGGTCCGTGATCCGGATCAGGGACAGTGTCAGGTGGGTAGTTTAACTGGGGCGGTTGCCTCCCAAAATGTAACGGAGGCGCCCAAAGGTTCCCTCAGCCTGGTTGGCAATCAGGTGTCGAGTGCAAGTGCACAAGGGAGCTTGACTGCGAGACCGACGGGTCGAGCAGGAGCGAAAGCTGGGACTAGTGACCCGGCACCGGCATGTGGAAGCGGTGTCGCTCAACGGATAAAAGGTACCCCGGGGATAACAGGCTGATCTTCCCCAAGAGTCCATATCGACGGGATGGTTTGGCACCTCGATGTCGGCTCGTCGCATCCTGGGGCTGGAGTAGGTCCCAAGGGTTGGGCTGTTCGCCCATTAAAGCGGTACGCGAGCTGGGTTTAGAACGTCGTGAGACAGTTCGGTCCCTATCCGCCGCGCGCGTAAGAGACTTGAGAAGAGCTGTCCCTAGTACGAGAGGACCGGGACGGACGAACCTCTGGTGTGCCAGTTGTACCGCCAGGTGCACTGCTGGTTGGCTACGTTCGGCAGGGATAACCGCTGAAAGCATCTAAGCGGGAAGCTCGCTTCGAGATGAGGTCTCTCACCGGGTCAACCGGGTAAGGCCCCCGCCCAGACCAGCGGGTTGATAGGCCGGAAGTGGAAGCACCGCAAGGTGTGGAGCTGACCGGTACTAATAGGCCGAGGGCTTGACCACACACACCTACCCAACACCTGTTGGTCAGATG
>JALYTI010000052.1 GCA_030854375.1 Acidobacteriota bacterium
CGTGAAGGAATAACTATTGAAATGGTTCCGATGCGTCGGGTCTGTTGCCCAGTCGGGATTTGAATAGTGAGGGGTCACGATCTTTATCAAACCCGCTGGTTTCGTTATGCGATGTAGTTCGCTGACGAATGACATGACGTCTGGCACATGCTCTATCACATGACGACAGATGATTTCATCAAACTCATCGTCCGGAAAAGGATAGGGAACGGATCCGAGGTCGTGAATGATGTCGGCGTCGGTCCGCGGATTCGAATCTATTCCAATGGCGCCAGGGTATTTATTCTGTCCGCATCCGACGTCGAGAGTTTTTCGTGCGGGTTGGGATGTGGACTCCGGGTTTAGTCTGGGGGCAGTCATGAATGCTTGAAATCAGTTACGCCGAAACAGAAACTGCGCGAACGACTTCAGGTCGAGCGGGTAAACTGGCAATCGAAATCCGCGCGCGAGCTCCTCGAGTTTCATTCCGTCGAGCATGATCTCTTCGTCGCTCT
This sequence comes from Acidobacteriota bacterium, assembly GCA_030854375.1. Lineage (GTDB taxonomy): Bacteria > Acidobacteriota > Blastocatellia > Pyrinomonadales > Pyrinomonadaceae > PSRF01. The sequence goes on from JALYTI010000052.1 coordinate 495, forward strand.
TCAGCGTACTCTTTGGAATTATCACAAAGTCGCCACTAACGCGTTCTCGAGCGGCGAGAAGGTCGCCTCCAGTTAACAAGCCGGCCACTGAGACATCGCCGCCGAAGTAGTTGTTTTCAACCGCTACCACGGTCAGTCGAACCCCGAAGCGAACATTCAAATTCTCAATGAGAGGCGTCAACACCGGCGCGAAAAGAGTTCCTGTTAGAAGTGTGCCGTGCAGTTTCTCACCCATTGCCGGAGGACGACGCTCAAGGCGTTTCAATAGCGCGGTGAAGTCGTTTTTGAATGAACGGACCATGCCGATGCCGTCTTCGATCTGCGGGTATTCGCCATAGTGTGTTCGCGACGGAACCGGCTGGCCGGCACGGAGATAAATCTCATCACCAAGGAAAGCGAACGTCTTTCCGAGTTGCTTGCGCAATTCACGTTGAATAGAGGTTACTTCAAGGATCGTTTGCCGGCAGAAGTCAGGTGTAACGGCGGTGAGTCGCGAATCGGTGTTGTAGCGCGTCAATCCCAGCGGAACGATCGCCACGCTCGTGATGCGTGGATACTCGGCGGCCAAATCGTGAATGGTTCGGTGGAGTATTTCGCGGTCATTGATTCCGGGACACAGCACAACCTGAGCGTGAATTTCGATTCCTGCATCAAGCAAGCGGCTAAGCTTCTTAGTGATATCAGAACGCTTCTCATCGACGCCCAGTAGATATGCACGCACTTTCAGATCGGTGGCGTGGACCGACACGTATTGGGGCGAGAGTCGTTGCTCGATAATGCGTCGCATCTCGTCTTCTGTGATTGACGTTAGTGTGGTGTAGTTACCGTAGAGAAATGAAAGCCTTACATCTTCGTCTTTAATAAACAGTGAGGGCCGGGCATCGGCGGGGTTGCCTTTGCAAAAACAGAAGATACATGCATTCGCGCACTGGCGCGGAACTATTTGCTCGAAGCTGAGTCCAAAGTCTTCTCCTTCGCCTCGTTCGATCTGCAACTCCCAATCTTCGCCTGTATTTTTGCGAACCTCGAGCACGACTTCAGTTTCACCCGCGGTTTGAAAACGAAAGTCCAGGTAGTCGCGGACAGGACGGCCGTTTACCTTAAGGATCCTGTCTCCCGACTCGAGCTCCAACTCAAAGCCAAGGCTCTCCGGCGACACTTCGGCTATTTCGACACCGCGGCGCCGAATGTTCTGGACGGCTGGAGCTACTGCAAATTCATACATAAGTTTGCGCTTTTGCGGTGGCGTGGCAGCGGCATGTGGCGCACTGCCGGCTGTACCGCAAGCCTCGGAAAACTCAGACTATAACAAACCCGAACAGCTTTGTTGAGCCGGCCTATCGAAAGCGCCGGCATCTGAGTCCGTGGCCGTACGGAAATAAGGCTGAAAGTTGAAGGGAAGAAGATGAGCGGGCCTCCCACCCAGACGCAACTATCCGGAACCGATTAACCTGTTTCCAAAACCTATTTCTGACTTTAACGCTAATGTTATTGACAATCCTGGCCCTGTTTGTTAGTTATGCTGGGCACATTGCGAACCATCCTGCTTTTCAAAGTCTAAGTGATTTTCCGTATCTCATTGCTGAAAGAGTACTGACTTCATGAACAACAAATTAAGGCCGGCGATTATTGGCGGCGTTGTTTTAGGTCTGTTGTCCGTAATACCTTTTGTTAACTTCGTCAACATATGTTGTTGTCTGTGGGCAATCCTGGGCGGTTTGCTCGCGTCGTATCTTTACATCAAGAATTCACCCGTTGCGGTCAGTCCCGGCGATGGCGCGATCGTAGGAGTCCTCGCTGGTATCGTAGGTGGCGCAATTGCAATTGTTATTGGAATCCCAATCAGCATATTGATGGGAAGTGTTATGACGTCCTTCTTAGTCGGTTTGCTGGAGCGCATCGACCCTTCTCAGGCGGAAATGATGCGCAGGCAGATAGAGGCAGGACAGTCTGTACTCAGTGCGATACTAAATGGAATTATCTTAGCCGTATTACTAGTTGTGTTTTCTACTCTAGGTGGATTGATCGCAGTACCGATCTTCGAGAAGCGCAAGCGAGATTTACCGGCCCCGCCTCCACCCCAGAATTTTGGTGGAGCGTAGCTCTGAGGTTCGATGTTCGACTTGGTCTGCTCGGCCGGCCTCAATTTATCAAAACCATATTTCAGGAGAAACTCTAAATGTCTCAACAGTGGACACCGCCGCCGCAACCCACAGCAGGAACGACAAGCGTCCCAAACTATTTGGTTCCCGCAATTCTGTCGTTGTTCTGTTGCTGGCCGCTGTCGATAGTTGCCATAATTTTTGCTGCCCAGGTAAACGGCAAGGTGGCCCAAGGAGATATCGCGGGCGCAGTCGACGCGTCCAAGAAAGCCAAGCTCTTCAGCTTTATTGCAATCGGACTCGGACTGGCTGCCGGGCTCCTCTACATCTTGCTGATGTTCCTCGGTTTCGGCTTAAGCGCTTTGAGTACCAGGTAACAACGGAACGAGCTGGGCCGTAGGTTTTCAATAGCAGTTTCAGACGCGCTGTCGATCGCAGAGTCTCCAAAAACTCTTGCGAACAGCCAGCGCTTAGGCCGTAGTCGATCGCATTCATAAAACCCGGAGCCAAACAACAATGACTAGATATTGCACAAAGTGTGGGGCCGTCAACGATGAAGCCGCGCAGTACTGCGCGAACTGCCAGGCTGCGTTAAGTCCTGCAGGCGGATACCAGCCGATGCAGTCCGTTAACCAGGGCGCGCAAGGATCCATGGTCGACTGGAAGTCTATGGGCGCCGATAAGAAGATCGTGGCCGGCATATGCGGAATCCTGGTAGGAGGGTTTGGAGTTCACAAATTCATACTCGGTTACACCAATGAAGGAATTATTCAGATCGTTATCACTTTCCTAACCTGCGGCATTGGATCGATAGTGGGCCTGGTGGAAGGCATAATCTATCTTACGAAGTCAGACGAAGAGTTTGTTCGCACTTACATACAGAACAAGAAGGGCTGGTTCTAAAAGACGTAGTTGCCTGCACAAACCTACGATGCGGCGAAAGAACTGAACCCGGAAGCTCTCGGATCCTGTCCACTGCGACCCGCTTCTCCACATTTCTTCCCAAACACTGCTATGTTAGTTTAGCTGCCTCATGAAGCTTGATGGGATCGCGAATAGCCGTTTGACGGTCGTGTTGATTTGGTCAACATTGGCGGTCGCGGCAGTGTATCTCTACATCTTCGAGCCGGGTAAGTCGGGGTTCTTTCCCGTCTGTCCATTTCGAGCGCTGACGGGATTCACGTGTCCGGGATGCGGCAGTACGCGTGGATTTCACCGGTTACTTCACGGTGACGTGGTTGCGGCTTTTCAGTTCAATCCACTTCTTGTGTTGTCGCTTCCGTTTCTAGTCTATGCACTCGTTCGTTACACAAACGTGGTTATGCGCGGTCTGCCAGTGAAAGGTAATCAGCTGAAAGCCGGGTACATCTGGACGTTGTTCGTCGTAGTTCTCTCGTTCTGGATCTTCCGCAACACGCCGTTTTACCCATTCCCTGCGTAAAAGAAAACGGCTCGCCCACCGGCTGAACAACTTCTTCCTGATAGCGCCGGCACTCCAGAATTTGGTTGGTTTACATGAAGAGTATTTTAGTGACAGGCGGCGCCGGGTTCATTGGATCACATCTTGTCGATCGTTTGCTCTCTGAAGGCGATTGGCAGGTTTTTGTAGTCGACGACTTCAATGACTTTTACGATCCGGCCATCAAACGTGCGAATGCGAACCTCAACCAGAACAATCCGAATTTCCATTTATTCGAAGCTGACATCCGAGACAAGGCAGCACTGGAGAAAGTATTTGAAGACAGCGACTTTCAGTGCATTGTGCATCTGGCAGCTCGCGCGGGCGTTCGACCCTCCCTTCAACAACCTCTTCTTTACGCCGAAACGAACATCGAAGGTACGTTGAATCTCCTCGAGCTTGCCCGGGCCAATGCCATTAAGCAATTTGTCTTCGGCTCATCGTCATCGGTTTACGGCATAAATGCGAACGTGCCTTTTAGTGAAGACGATCCCGTCCGCCAACCGATCTCGCCTTACGCGGCAACGAAAGCCGCCGGCGAGTTACTCTGCCACACGTATTCGCATCTTTATGGCATTCGTTGCGTCTGTCTACGCTTCTTCACCGTTTATGGCCCACGGCAACGCCCCGACCTTGCGATTCACAAATTCGCGCGCTTAATAAGTGAAGGTAAACCTATTCCGGTTTTCGGTGATGGTTCAACGCGCCGCGATTACACATTCATCGACGACATAATCGCGGGTGTCCGGGCAGCGATTAGCTTCGATAGTAGCGCTTACGAAGTCATCAACCTTGGTGAGTCGCGCACTGTCGAACTGCGCGAATTGATTTCGTTACTGGAGAAAGAGTTGGACACGAAAGCGGAAATCGACCGGCAGCCGTTGCAGCCCGGCGATGTGCCGCAAACTTACGCCGACATAACAAAGGCTCGCCGCCTGCTTGCTTATGATCCCCAGGCGCAGATTGAAGAGGGTGTACATCGGTTTATCGAGTGGTTTCGGAGATCCAGGAGCGGGGGCACGCCGCCTTCCTGACCATGAGCTTCCTGAGCACGGGCTTTTAATTTCGAAACAACCCCTCGGGTTGGAATGTGAGGAAGGGCATGCCCCCCGCTCTTCCGGCGATCTGCGCTTACAGATGAATTGTTCTACAATGCGTGGCCGAGTTGTGTACGCGTATGGCCAGCACTTCGAACATTATCAATGAGCCCCTGCCGCGCGAAATGGAGCACCACACGTACGCGATCATGCGTCGCGTCGAAGAAAAGCACTGGTGGTTTGCAGGGCGGCGACAAATCATAAAGAGCTTTCTTGAACGCCTTTTTTCCGATACTGATAAAAATAACGCGGCGAACGCCGGGCAACATGCCTTCACAAAAATACTTGATGTTGGTTGCGGCACAGGCGCGAATCTTGAAATGCTCTCACAGTTTGGCCAGGCGCAGGGTGTTGATGTCTCTGCGGAAGCCCTGTCGTTCTGTCGCGAGCGGGGATTAGGAAACGTGAAACAAGGCCAGGCTGAGGCATTGCCCTACGAAGACGATTCGTTTGACCTGGTTACGGGTCTCGACGTGGTAGAACATCTGGATGATGATCTCGCGGGTTTGAAAGAGATGCGACGAGTGTTGCATCGCGGCGGGCAAGCACTGCTGTTTGTGCCGGCCTTTATGTTTTTGTGGGGCGTTCAGGATGATGTCAGTAATCACCGGCGACGCTATACGCTTCCCGGGCTGAAGCGCGTGGTGCGTCAAGCCGGTTTTGAAGTTGAGCGCGCCACATACGTAAACATCAGTTTCTTTACTCCCATCCTTTTGGGTCGGCTTCTGATGCGCGCGCTGCGACTTCGTCCTGAATCAGAGAACAATATTACGATTGGATTTCTCAACGGTGTCCTGGGAAAAATCCTGGGGGCGGAGAGCCTGGCACTGCGCTACTTGAATTTTCCTTTTGGAGTTTCAATCATTTGCGTGGCGCGAAAAGTTGAGTGAACCGAGCTAATTGGCAAAGGAATGAAGATCTACGACGAAGAAGAGACTCTGGTAGACAAGCGGCAAACGTCATCAAGTGATGAAAAGCCGGTGCTGCGAAGTCTATCCTCCGGTGAGCAACCGGAGTTGTCTGTATTCCTTCCCGTCTATAACGAAGAGCCGAATCTCCTCCCGCTGCACGCGAAGTTGGACGAAGCATTAAAAACTTTGGGGAAGTCCGCGGAGATTATTTATGTTGATGATGGATCAACGGATGATAGTTTGAAAATCTTGCGCGATCTGGCGCAGCTCGATCCCAGGGTGCGAGTGGTTGCATTGAAACGGAATTATGGTCAGACAGCCGCAATGGCCGCCGGAATTGATGCGGCCCAGGGCAGTGTTCTAATCCCGATGGACGCTGACCTGCAGAATGATCCGGCAGATATCGTCCGGCTGCTGGAAAAGCTCAACCAGGGTTACGACGTGGTTTCCGGATGGCGCAAGAACCGCCAGGACAAAGTAATTACGCGCAAAATCCCCTCCATGATTGCTAACCGTCTAATTTCGTGGATTGGCGGCGTGCCACTTCACGACTACGGTTGCACTCTCAAAGCATATCGCCTCGAATCGCTGGAAAGCGTGCGGTTATACGGCGAGATGCACCGCTTTATTCCCATTCTCGCTTCCTGGGAGGGCGCGCGCGTAGCGGAAATACCGGTCGCACATCATGCACGCACGATGGGCAAGTCCAAGTATGGACTTTCGCGGACCTTCAAAGTGGTCTTCGACCTGATGACAATCAAGTTTATGGCTTCATACCAAACGAAACCTATCTACATTTTTGGAACGTTCGGTATGTTGGCGTTTCTTGTCTCATTGCTGGCGGGCCTTTACGCTGTGTTCCTGAAGATCTTTCACAAGGCCGACTTTGTCCAGACACCGCTGCCAATTCTTGCGATCGTGATGTTTGCCGTGGCCATCCAATTTTTGTTGATGGGCATGTTAGCCGAGATGCTGGTGCGCACTTACCACGAGTCGCAAGCGAAATCGATTTATGCCGTGCGCGAAAAGATCGGATTCTAAAGTAGGACAGGCATTCCTGCCTGTCGCTCCCATTGCCATCAGGACAGGCACGAACGCCTGTCCCACTAAGTTATGTGTGGAATAACCGGTTGGGCCAATCTCGACTCGCGTAAGCCGCCGCCCGAGGGCGCGCGCGACCTGTTGCACTCAATGTGCGAGCGAATGGTCCATCGCGGGCCTGATTCGGAAGGTTTGATGGTTGCTACCGGCGCAGCATTGGGAGTGCGGCGCCTTGCAATCATCGATTTGGTAACGGGCGAACAGCCTGCCTATAACGAAGATGAGAGTGTCGCCGTTATCCTCAACGGGGAAATTTATAACTATCGCGAGCTCCGCCGGGATCTAGAAAAGCGCGGCCATAATTTCAGAAGCCAATCCGACACAGAAGTCCTCCCTCATCTGTACGAAGAGTACGGAGTTGGGATGGTCGAGCGACTCAACGGCATGTTTGCTTTCGCGTTGTGGGACTCGCGCCGGCGCAGGTTGTTCATCGCTCGCGATCGCTTTGGCGAGAAGCCACTCTACTGGGGCGTCTTCGACAACACATTGCTTTTTGCTTCAGAGCCTAAGGTTCTGCTGGCTCATCCGGATGTAAAGAGCTCGCTGAATCTACAGGCGCTGCGCCAGTATCTTTCATTCGATTACGTTGCCGCCCCTCTTTCCATCTACGAGGGCATTAATAAACTGCCTGCTGCGCACACCTTGACGCTTGAGGACGGCAAGATTGTTACGCGTTCTTACTGGTGCTTGAGTTACAAAACCCAACAACCACCTCCGACTGAAACTGAAGCTGCCGAACATCTGCGCGAGCTCTTGTCAGACTCGGTGCGGATGAGGCTGGTTTCTGATGTGCCGCTGGGAGTATTGCTTTCCGGTGGCGTCGATTCCTCGACGATTGCAGCCTTCGCGGTGCGCGCATCGTCCGAAGCAGTCAAAACGTTTTCCATTTCATTTGCGGAATCCTCTTTTGACGAATCTCTGTATGCCAGGGCCGTGGCCAAGTTTCTCGGTACGGATCACCACGAAGAGCGCCTCAGCGCAAATCTGGCAGCGAATCTTGTTGGCGAGATTGGTTCCTGGATGGATGAACCGTTTAGCGATCCGTCGCTCGTTCCAACCTACCTGCTGTCTCGTTTTACGCGTAAGCACGTGACTGTCGCACTCGGCGGGGATGGGGGAGATGAACTCTTCGCGGGGTATCCGATGTACCGCGGCCATCGCGTGGCGGAATTGTACTCAAGAGTGCCAGGCTTTCTGCGTACTGGAATAATAGAGCCACTGGTTCGTGTACTTCCGGTGAAGACAAAGAACCTCTCGTTTGATTACAAAGCAACGCGGTTCATCACCGGCACGAAATACGATCGTGTGGCCAGGCACCACGTTTGGTTCGGGTCGTTTACGCCGGACGAGCAGAAAAGTTTGTTGACATCGGAAGTGTTGCGCGAGACTGATAGCGATATTTATCGCGACGCACGGGCTATGTGGGCTGAATGTGATTCGACTGACGTGGTTGAGAGAATGCAAAGTCTGGATACGCGGCTTTACCTCGCTGAAGATATATTGACCAAAGTCGATCGCGCCAGTATGTCCGTCTCACTTGAAGTTCGCGCACCGTTTCTGGATCCCAGGGTTGCCGAGTTTGCTGCTTCGTTGCCGGCAAATTACAAACTGCGAGGTCGCAAGACTAAATACATCCTGAAGCGTGCTGTCGAGGACTATCTGCCGCCTTTTGTGACTCGCCGGCGCAAGAAAGGGTTTGGTGTGCCGGTAGCCGAATGGTTGAAGGGGAAATTGCGTCCGCTGGCGCGAGATCTCTTATCACCAGATCGTGTCCGCAGGGCCGGGGTCTTCAATCCCAAGTATGTGACCAAACTGCAGGACGAGCATGAGCGCGGCGTAGCGAATCACCGTAAGCTGCTTTGGACTTTACTGATGTTTGAACTCTGGCACGAGAGCTTTATCGAAACGGCGCGACGAATCGAAAC
>JALYTI010000053.1 GCA_030854375.1 Acidobacteriota bacterium
CTAATGCAGTTTAGAGTACAAGCTTTAGCTTGCGTGTTACCAACCAGCAACCCGAAGGTTGGACTCTGAACTTCTTGACACTATCGCAGGAGGCCTGCGGTTTAGAGTACAAGCTTTAGCTTGCGTATTACCAACCAGCAACCTGAAGGTTGGACTCTGAACTTCTTGATACTATCGCAGGAGGCCTGCGGTTTAGAGTACAAGTTTTAGCTTGCGTGTTGCCAACCAGCAACCTGAAGGTTGGACTCTGAACTTCTTGAACAAATATCTCAGCGCGAGGGAGTGAGCAAAATCGAGCCGCGAACAAAACAGTTTATTGAAGCACTCGAAACCAAAGCCCCACTCTATCAAGTGGAGCTCACGCCGCAGGCTGTGGAGCGATTATCGAATTATTACGAACTGCTCAACGAATGGAACTCCCGTTTACACCTCGTTGCGCCTACGGCTCCAGGTGAGTTTGCTGTCAGACATGTTCTGGAGTCGTTGTTATTGCTTCAATACCTTCCAGAAGGGGCGCGAGTCGCAGACATTGGCTCGGGGGCGGGCCTGCCCATTCTTCCATGTCTGATTTCTCGAGCCGACGTTGAGGCAATTCTGATTGAGGCCTCGAAAAAGAAAGCAGTGTTCCTGCGCGAAGCATTGAAACAAACGTCGACCTCAAACCAGGCCAGCGTGATTGCCGACCGCTTTGAAAACATCACTGCGCCCGATGTTGATTTTGTTACGTGCCGAGCACTCGAGCGCTTCGAAAAGATGCTGCCAACGCTAGTAAAATGGACCCCCGCGAAAACGACGTTCTTATTCTTTGCAGGAGAAGGTCTGGTAAAGGAGATTCAAGACTGTGGGCTCGACAGCACTGCAGTCCTGATACCAAACTCCAAGAGGCGTTTCCTTGTCCTTGCGAGGAAGGAATAGCGACCCTGACGGCCTCTAAAACAAAAGGTGCGCGCCCGTAAACGGCGTCGCACCTTTTTTCATCTTCGCTGCCAAATGCAGCCGCAAACTTAAGGGACTACATCCAGTGCAATTAACTGTTGTCCGGAGATTACATACTCCGCCGGCGGCAACTCCATCTCATAAACAGCGGAGAGTGCAGTAGGAGTATAGCCACCTGAGTTTCGATCGCTATTTAGTGTTGCAACAACTGACGGCGGCAGGTTGGGTAGCTCGCTTGTGCCGATAACTGCTCCCGGGGTTATGCGAAACAGTTTTACGTAGAGTCGATCACTCTTCTTTACTTTGTTTATGGCCTTCACCAGTTGGCCCAAATCCTGAGGAACAAATGCCCGCGCGGCGGAACCTTCCTGGAGCGCGCCACCGTCGCCGACAAACACGAGCAGCTGGCCGGGGGTGGCGTCTTCGGGAATCTGCACCGGGATGCGCTGCACAAATTGCTTGCCCGATTCCGTCCTGATGTAGGCCTGGATCTCGATTCTTTCGCCGCGGTGGGCTTCAGTCTTATTGAGAGCAATCCTTTCGAGCGTGCCGGCATACTTCGTATCCGTTGAGGAAATGTCGAGCGTGACGCCCTCAATCTGAACATCGTCAAAGCCGCTACCTAGCAGCGAGCTAATCGGTCCCGCAACCGAACCCGCCGCGAGAATTGGCGAGTTCGCAGCGGAAAAACGGCGATCCACTTCGATCGGTTCTTGTCCCTTAACATTAATCGCGCCCTTAATCGTAATCGTGGAATCGCCCAGCGCGCGTTCACTTGATGTAATCGTATTGAAGACCGTGATGTTAAGGAGCAGCGGCGTTAAGAAAGAATCGTTTGCGATTTCATATGAGTAGGTCTCACTGCGATCCCGGCTGGTGTGCAAGTTAATCTTTACCGGGATCATCTTAGGCGCCTGGCCCAGTTGACCGAAAACACCGGAGGCCCGATCCTGCGAAATCGACCCCATCATCGCTCCCGGGACAGACAACTTGAAAGAATTATTTACGTTCGGGATAACGGTGACTACTGCCGTCTCGCTCATGGGCATATCCGAAGCGCCCAAACTCAGAAACGGGTGGCCAAACGCATAGATGTGATCGCCGTCGCGGAACGTAACTGTTCCGGAAGCCGCGATCGAATAGTCGCCGCGAACCAGTTGGACACTAATGGAGGTTCCCGGTGTAAGTGTTTTGTCGGTAGCCTTCGCGAGTGGAGTCATACCTCCCGAACCTCCGGCGCCGGAGACGGGAAGGAGGCCATTTGCCATAAGTTGCGGCGCAAACATCGCAAGCGACTCCTGGCTAATACCCCCAAATACGAGCGGAGTTGCGATTGGAGTCATCTGCTGACCCATTAGAGGCACTAGAGGCGAACCTTCAGAGACAGGCGCGATAAAAGAGGTTGAGCTGATTGCCGGTTTCGGTAGAGTTGCCTTCCATTCAGTCCCTGCCAACTGGGCAAATGAAACGCTTCGTGGTTCTTTCGCACGCTGCGCCTGGTTAGCCGAACCCTTCTCAAAGATATCGATCATCTGCTTGATGGGCGTAATGCCGGCGATTGGTTCCTTAGAAAACGGAAAACTGAACGCGATGGCGCCTACCAGCTTGCCATCGATGTAGACCGGGGAGCCCGACATTCCCGCGAAGACGCCCGTCTTCTCAACGTTTGATCCAGTCAGTTTAGCGATAATCGCGGACTGCCTGGGACCCGGAAAGCCCGGCAAAACGCCGAGTATCTCCACCCCGAACTCCTGCGGTTCGGTTCCCGAGAAAACTGTCGAAGCAGTGCCCTTCATACCGGGGCGCAGGTCTTCGAGGGCAAAAAGACGGGCATCGCCTGCTTTGGCATCAACGATCGGCGTTTGCGCCGTCGTTAATATGCCGGCCACTGCGATGACAATCGCAACGAGAAAAACTTTCGCGAATCTCTTCATTTAAGATAACCTCTGTTCTGCCGCCGACCGATTAGACCTCGCTACCCGCACGCTCATTCAGGACTATAGCGGTCGCCTCCAAGCGGGTCAAGGTGGGGTTTTATCTAACCGAAAGCCCAGCGCGCGCCAGCGATCGGCCAACGCAATACGCACCTTCTTAGACGCGCAAACCAGCGAAAACGTTCCCCTTGCGAGTGAGGATATCGCGTGCTAAGTTGCCGCTTCAATCCGGGCAAGCTGGCTGTATCGGTGGAACATCGGGACCAATCTTATGGATTCAATCGAAGGTTTCATCCTCGTCGGCGGTGAATCTAGACGCATGGGAACCGACAAGTCGCGGCTCATGCTCGAGGGTGAAAGTTTCGTTGAGCGCGTCGCGCGAGAATTGGCTGCCGTGACGGCCTCAGTATCCATCGTCGGCAACAATACTGCCGAAATTCAGATTAATCTCCCGATTGGTGTCGCCAGACTTCCCGACGTCTATCCGCGTTGGGGAGCGCTGGGTGGTGTACATGCTGCGCTTTCCGCCTCCCGCAGCGACTGGGCCATGGTTGTCGCTTGCGATTTTCCCTTTGTTACGCGAGACCTTTTTCGTCGCTTAGCGGGTCTTCGCGAAGACTTTGAGGCAGTTGCTCCCATTCAAAGCGATCTCATTCCTCAGCCTCTGTGCACCCTTTATCGCGTTCAGGCGTGTCTGGCCCAGGCAGAACATTTAATTAATTCTGGCGAACGAAAACCGATTGCTCTGCTACAATCTGTCCGCACACGCTGGGTCCCATTTGGCGAACTGACAGATCTAACAGGTTCAGCTCATTTTTTTGATAACATCAATACCCCGGAAGACTACGCGCAAGCGAATGAAGAGACAGGAGGAATCACCAAGTCGAAGGTAAGTTGAGTAGGGTTTGTAAGTCATAACTTTATCCATCGCCCCTTCAACCCTCTGTTATGGCGCACCGACGACGACTCGGCAAGAAACTCTTTAAGTCGCTTCTACCAATCCTGTTTCTCGTGGTAGTTGCGGTTGTGATCGCACTAGGCTTTATTGTCTATGGAATTACCCGCCCGCCGCGCAGCTCCTACCTCGTCACACCCCAAACGTTCGCGCAAATAAGCGGCTCCGCCCTAAAAGTAACAGACGAAGAGTGGCGAAACCGCGATGGCACGCGTGCCAGAGGCTGGCTGCTGCGCGGAGCTGAAGGAGCTCCCGCAGTCGTTTTTTTGCATCGTTATGGCGGCGACCGCTCATTGCTCTTCAATCTGGGGATTAAGGTAAACGAAGGTACTAACTTTACTGTTCTCTGGCCTGACCTGCGGGGCCATGGATTGGATCCTCCTGTTAACTGGTCGTCATTTGGCAACCAGGAAACCGATGACGTACTGGCGGCTTTCGATTTCCTTCGCACGTTAAAAGGTCCGAGTCAAGGCAAGTTAATCGGAGACCGCATCGGCGTTTTCGGAGTAGAGCTCGGTGCCTATGCTGCTCTAAGTGCTGCTACTCAGGATGCAATGGTAAAAGTCCTGGTTCTCGACTCGCTGCCACGCGACTCCGATGAGCTTGTGGCCGCCGCAGTATCCAATGATCTAAGCGTGGATAACCGGTTATTGATGTCTCTGGTTCGAGTAGCAATGCGTGCCTATTTCTATGGTCACTATGAAAACCGATCTTCGTGTGAGATGGCGGCTAGCCTTAAGACTCAGCGCCTCCTATTGCTTGCCGGTGTAGACGACGGTTACCTCCGCGACTCGACTAAGTCTCTCGAACGGTGTTTTCCCAACCGCGCCAACGTAGAGTCAAAAACCGACTTGCCTTTGACCGGCTATACGATACCCTCGGCCACCGGCGAGGAAGGAGAAGCCTACGATCGGCCGGTGATCGATTTCTTCATTACAAACTTGCGTTGACTTTCTGTAGGCTAATCCTCGCGAGGTTTTCAGTTCTCCCGGACCGCGACGATTGCGACCCTTCCATTATTCCCAATCACGTCGGTTCTCGCCGATTTCAAATCAGTTAACCTGCTGACTTCCCTTAGTGGCACGAAAGTTAAGATCACTTCGTGGCGACGACGGCTCTCATCGATCACTTGAGCAGGATCTGTGTACATGACCGGCTCGCCGTCGGGTGCATAAACAATTCTACCTGCGGCATAGAACTCTGGAGTCCGATCCTCTCGTTGCATCCCATAAATAGGCGCTTGCGAATATCCGCTTGAATCAGCCAGTTGTAACAGACGTTTGGAGGATTCATAGTCTGCGCGCTTAGCCGCGGCGCAGTGGAGAGCAACGATCAGGGCGATGAGTGTTGCCCCCGCAATCAACATCACTGAAGCTAACTGCCTGCGCATCAACAGCAGCGCGAAGGTGCCTGCAACAGCCACGGGGACTGCGATCATCAATGAACACATGACAGATAAGGTCCCGGATCGCCACGAATACGCAGGCGCCGCTACCGCGAACAGAAGACACAGAGTTGCCGTCGTTCTCATTTGCCATGTGCCGCTGTTTTTAGCATCAGAATTAACTCGAGACAGTCGTTCGCCAGCTATCAGCGCAGCGGCAGGCAATACCGGAAGAATGTAACCGGGGAGTTTTGCGTTTGAAAAACTAAAGAAGATAACGGGGATCACGAACCACACAACCGCGAAGATTAGCAACTTGTTAATTCCGTTAGTCGAGCGAGCGTTTTCCCACCAGCGCTCGCGGTCGGCTTTTCGTAATCCGCCAATCAAGAAAGCCGACCAGGGTAAGCAGAGCAGCGGAAGAATAAGGAGAAAATAGTACGGTGGCTTCGTGTGATGATATTTGCTTGTGACGTAGCGCGCGAAGTGGTGCTGGATAATGAACTGGTCGATGAAAGGCCAGCCGTGTCTCCAGATGACCGGCGCATACCAGGTTGCTGCTACCGCCAACGCTACCGGCATTCCCCAAAACAAACTACGAAATATCTTTGGTGAAGGTAGTCTTCTACGAAAAAGGTAGTAGGCGCCGATGACACTTATAGGAATTACTATTCCGACCAGGCCCTTCGCCAGAAGAGAAAGTCCCACAAAAATATAGAAGCCAACCAGTAACAGCCACCGTGGTTTCGTGTCTTCCTCCAGCTCATAAATCATAAAAAAAGCGAGCGCCCAGGTAGTGGTCATCGTCAAAATGATGTCGAAGCTTGCGGCGCGTGAGAAGACGACAATTCCGAGGGTCGTCGCTGCGGCGAGTGCACTGTAAAAACCGAGGTTACGGGGCCGTTCACCTGTACTACTGCGTTCGGCCCGACTTCCGATACACCACACCGCCGCGATGGTAAGCAAGCCGGAAACTGCCGCGGGAAGACGCGCTGACCATTCCGACACGCCAAACAATTTGAAGCTGGCGATCATCATCCAGTAGAGCAACGCAGGTTTTTCAAACCATAGGTGCCCGCCCAGTGTGGGTGAGATTAGGTCGTGGCGGAGAAACATTTCGCGCGCGACCTGTGTGTAGCGAGGCTCATCTGGTCCAACCAGAGGAAGATGGCCCAGCCCATACAAATAAAATCCGATGACCGCAAGAAAAAGGAGAATACTGCCGCGCTTGGCAAGGGTTGAAGGTTGCAAGTATAGTCAACTCCGAACTGAATAATAGTTAGTAGTCCGTCGTCCGTTGAGCGTCGTCGATTGATTTTCAGTTCGATCTTACCAGCACGACGACTAGTGCAACTGGGCAACGGAGTATCATCGAAATGAAAGCCATAACACAAATCACAGTCATCCGCACCCACTAACTACTAACTACTGACCACTGACTACTGATAACTGACTATGTCTTTACGTACTGCAGTGATCGGCGTGGGCCATCTCGGTCGCCAGCATGCGCGCATACATTCCAATCTCGCTGCCGAAGGCCTGGCCGAGTTTGTATACGTGTGCGACCTCGATAAGAAAACCGCCAGCGATATTGCTTCTGAACGAGAAGTCGGATGGACCACCGATTGGCGCACGCTAATTGGTAGCGTGGATGCAGTTAGCCTGGCAGTACCAACCGAATCGCATTGCGAAATTGCCTGCGGACTCCTGGAAGCCGGTATTCACGTGCTGGTGGAAAAGCCCATTGCGCGCACGCTCGACGAAGCCGACGACATGATCGCCGCAGCGCGAAAAGGCGGGGCTCTGTTGCAGGTTGGACATTTGGAACGCTTTAATCCGGCCCTGGTCGCTTTGCGTCCTCATGTGCGTAAACCTGTCTATTTTGAGATTCATCGCGTGGGTGAATTCACCGCTCGCTCACTCGACATCGATGTTGTGCTCGACCTGATGATTCACGATCTCGACATCGTGCAATGGTTGGTGGGTGAGGACGTCGAAGTTACGGAGTTGCACGCTGTGGGTATTCCCATATTAACGAGCAAGGTAGATGCCGCAAACGCGCGTTTGGAGTTCTCGTCCGGTGCCGTAGCAAACATTACCGCGTCGCGAGTCGGCACGGAAAGGATACGAAAAATGCGGTTCTTTCAACCGCATGATTACGTCGCCGTCGATTACGCAACTAAAAGAGCATCGATTAGTAGCCTTGCTCCACCGAGCGCCAGTGGGGCATGGCCCGGCGTTCAGGTGAAGAATCTCGATGTCATCGACGTCGAACCATTGCGCGCTGAGATTTTTGCTTTCATTGAGGCCGCTCGCGACGGACAAGCCTCGCCGGTTTCGGGACTGGATGGAAGGAATGCCCTGGCGCTCGCGTTGCGCGCTTTGCAAAGAATCGCCGAGCACGCAGGGAAGGTACAAGTGAGTTCTTTCGGCAACGCTCTTAGATAAGCCGGAGCGGGGGCAAGCCCACCTTCCCAACCTGAGAGCCTCTTTTGACTCGATGGTTGATCTCGGCTTGAAAGCCTTCCAACGTTGCAAAAACGTCTCAACTGCGATTCAGCTCATGGTCGGGAAGGTGGGCTAGCCCCCGCTCTTTTCCTTGGCTTCTATGATCAGCCCCGAACCTAACATCACTTCGTTTCTCGCCGAACGGATCGCAGCAGGCGACTTCCCTTCTGCAGTTTACCTTGTAGCTGAGAAAGGTCGACCAGTCTTTGCTGACGCACTCGGCAACTCGGTGGTGCAACCTGAACGTATTCCCGCCGCGCTCGAAACAATCTACGATCTCGCCTCCCTCACGAAACCGTTAATTACCGGCCAGCTTTGCGCACGCCGAATCAAATCGAGAGAACTTACACTCGATAGTTCGGTTTCCCGTTATTTGCCGGAGTTTGATCGTCCAGACAAGAACGCTATTACCCTTCGTGAACTGCTCACGCACAGTTCAGGGTTACCAGCCTGGCGCCCGCTTTATATCCTCGCCGAAGGAGATCCCGAGCGAGTCGTGTCTGTAATCGCCAATCTGGACCTGGAGTACCAGCCTGGAACGCGGGTCGTGTATAGCGATTTGGGATTTATCGTCCTCGGCTTTTTGTTAGAGCGGGTGACCTCCAACCGTTTGGCTGAACTAGCGCTTAGCGAAATCTTTCAAACCTTGGGTTTGAAACAGACCTTCTTCAATCCAGAGATCGCAATGAAGACGGGAATCGCCGCATGCGAAACGGGTAACGGTTATGAGCGAGAGATGTGGCGCGAGACTGGCGCCGGGCAGTATGAAGATTGGCGACAGGACGTGATCTGGGGCGAAGTGCATGATGGCAACTCTCATTTTCTGGGAGGCGCGGCGGGTCACGCGGGACTCTTCTCGACCGCGAAAGAAACGCTGGTGATCGCAAATCAATTTTTAGCAGGTCAAACTAAATTGCTAAACGCCTCAACGTGTGAGCTCTTTCGTAAGAACATGACACCCGGCTTGGAAGAAAGTCGATCACTCGCCTGGCAATTGGCCGAAACAAAAGATTCAGCCGCCGGTCCCGATCTTCTGCCGGATAGCTTCGGCCACTCCGGCTTCACCGGCACAAGCTGCTGGATCGATCCACACAGTGAGCGCGTTTTTATTCTATTGACGAATCGCACCCACGCCCGTTCTTTGCCCTTTGCAAATATCAATAGTGCGCGGCGGCGGTTCCATAGCCTGGCCGTTGCAGCACTCGGCAAACTAGAAGCCAAATAATCCTAATGAAGTCGCCGCTGCCCCCGGCCACGCGCGGCGGACAAGTCCGCTTTCTAAATGATCTGCTGATCCTTGCCGCTGTTTAGCTAGGGCACTTGTGCCCCGGCCACGTATTTCTTGCCTTTTTGCGGTTAGGTTTTACC
>JALYTI010000430.1 GCA_030854375.1 Acidobacteriota bacterium
CGGATCAGTGAGATCACGCGCATGTTTCACTTTACCCTTGAATGTTTTTGCTCGACCGTCTTTGCCATGACACGAAGCACAGTTTTTTGCGTACAGGTCAGCCGCACTCCGGGCGCTAACGTTGTGGGCCTCACCAATTATTGTTCGGCCGGCCAGCATCGCAGCGAAGGCCGCCACTAAGATGGCAACTATAAGAACATGTGCCATCGATTTAGTTCTCTGCGTTCCAAAACGGTAACATGCGTTTGGTGGCCCCACGCTTTTTTTGTTTACGTCCATCAAGATCACCCTGAAAGTCATAGTGGAATTCATGATACCGAACGCTAGATGTTTTGTGTATCCACCACGCGCACTTTTAAAAGGTTGAAAGGTTTTGGAATGCGAAGTAAGCTCAACGTGCAATCAGAACAGATCAATTGATACGGGAATTACAAGGACCGTGGAAATACTTTCAGATAAATTTCGCGACGAATGCGGGGTCTTTGGCATCTATGGGCACTCCGATGCGGCGAGGCTAACCTATCTTGGTCTCTATGCGCTGCAACATCGTGGACAGGAATCCTGTGGCATTGTTTCATCGAATGGGTTGGAACTGCGCCAGGAACGCGCGATGGGTCATGTCGCCGACTCATTTAATCAATCAACCCTGGATCGCTTAACCGGCCCTAGTGCCATCGGTCACGTTCGCTATTCTACCGCCGGGGAAGTTTCAATTCGTGAAGCCCAGCCTTTTCTTGTTACCTGCCAGCATGGCCAAATCGCTGTTTGTCATAACGGAAACTTGCCGTTTGCTCGAGAGGAGCGGCGCAGACTCGAGCGCGAAGGCGCGATTTTTTCTGCAACCTCCGACACCGAAGTTATTCTTCACGGGGTAGCGCGCTCCAGAGCCGGGTCAGTTAGAGAAGCGATTCCGGAAGTCTTGCGAAATACGGAAGGCGCGTTTTCCATGCTCTTCCTGACGCCTTCGGAGTTGATAGCGGTCCGCGACCCACGAGGCTTTCGTCCTTTGGCCCTGGGCCGTTTAGGTGAGGCCTGGGTCGTAGCATCTGAAACTTGCGCGTTTGACCTCATCGATGCTCAGTACATTCGCGATGTCGAACCCGGCGAGATGCTGGTGATCAATCAGGACGGACTCCGTTCATCCCATCCTTTACCTGAGCAAAAGGCATCGATGTGCCTGTTTGAACATGTCTATTTTGCGCGACCCGACTCGCTCATTTATGGACACTCGGTGAATGAATCGCGTCACAAGATGGGCAAGCGCCTGGCTATTGAGCAACCTGCAGAAGCGGATCTTGTTGTGCCGGTCCCTGATTCAGGCACCGTCGCGGCGATTGGTTATTCGGCACAAAGTAAGATTAGTTTCCGCTTTGGCCTGGTGCGAAATCATTATGTCGGCCGCACGTTCATTGAACCGCGGCAGTCCATTCGCTCCTTCGGTGTGCGAATCAAACTTAATCCGGTTCGCCACTTAATCGAAGGCAAACGCGTAGTGTTAATCGACGATTCGATTGTGCGCGGCACAACTTCAAAAAAAATTGTGGGGATGGTGCGTGAAGCTGGCGCGAGAGAGATTCATTTGCGGATTAGCTGCCCTCCGACGATTAGCCCGTGCTATTACGGAATAGATACCCCAAACAAGGAAGATTTGATTGCGGCACAAATGTCAGTTGAGGAAATACGAAAGTTTATTGGAGCCGACTCCCTTGGCTATCTTTCGCTCGAAGGTATGATCGAAGCGATTGGCATTAGTCCCGCGGCTTCCTGCGTCGCCTGCTGGAACGAACACTACCCGACACGCATCACAAGTGAAGCGGAAACAATGTGGGAGCGTGATCACGAAGCGGTGGCGGATGGTTTGAGTTGAGCTGAAGAATACAGGCTTTCGATACCTTCAAATCCAAACACGGGGATCGTAATTAGTGAGCCGAGCGACAAAAGGCTGCGGATGCGCGACTGCGGTGTTAGTCGTAATCGTGGTGGCCGCGGGTTATGTGGGATACAAGTACGTTTACCCCAGGTGGAAGACAAGACCTCCGCCGGCGTCGGGCGGCGAACTGCAGGTTCACGTTCTAGACGTTGGACCGAGCGATGGCGATTCAATCCTCATAATCGCGCCCGGCGGCAAGAGTGTTCTGATCGACGCTGGTGACACGGGCAAAGGCAAGGTTGTGCTGGACGCGATGAAGCGTTACAACGTCCAGCAGCTTGATTATTTTGTCGCCACCCATCCGCATCCGGATCATATTGGCGGTGCCGACGAGGTTATTAAAGCGACGAAAGTTTTGAATGTAATTGATAATGGCCTTGGGCCGGATGTGCCCGAATCATTTGCCGATCAGAATAAAGCTGCCCCGCCTGGCAAAAGCTCCACTACAAAACTCGCGGACAAGTCGGCCACAAAGTCCGTTCCAAGGTCGGGAATAATCACAAAGTTTTACGATGAGTACAAAGCCGCCGTAACGCAGAGTGGCGCGCACTACGAAAAGGCAATGCCAGGCACGAAATATGATCTGGGTTCTGGTGTTCGCCTGACCGTGCTGGCGCCGAGTGAGCCTTACTTCACGAAAGAACAGACGAACACTGGCGGCAATCCAGCGAATGCAAATTCTATTGTCATGCGGCTCGATTACGGTGATTTCTCCATGCTGTTGCCAGGCGATGCAGAAGAGCAGACAGAGCATCGGATGCTTACCAGGGATCTGAATCTCAAAGCAAAGATACTAAAGGTGGCCCATCACGGCTCGAAATATGCCACCTCTCAAGACCTACTGAATCGAGTAAAGCCCGAGGCAGCGATTATTTCATGTGGGGAGTGGAACCGCTACGGCCACCCTGCGCAAGTTGTTTTGGATCGGCTGCGGGCGGCAAATGTGAAACTTTACCGGACAGATTTGCAGGGCGAGATCACAATTACGACGAGGGGAAGGGAAAGCGATTACCTCATCAAAACTGCGAAAGAGGCTAAGAGTGATCTGTGGATTGGACGCGCCGCACAGAAGGATGATTCATCGCGTTCTGGCTTCATCGCTTACGGCGATTTCGGACCACCACCTAAAACGAAGCCAGGTAAATAGTGAATAGTGAAGACCGGTAAACAGTAAATGGTAAATGGTAAATGGTTAACAGATTCAGAAGGCGGGGCGGCACACGGCCACGTATATCTCCTTCGAAATCGGGACAGGGCTGCGTAGTAACCCGTTCGAAATCTTTATGATTCTGATTCTCGCTTG
>JALYTI010000431.1 GCA_030854375.1 Acidobacteriota bacterium
CCCCAGCAAGTCGTCCTGATTCCCGACGACCACTTGATTATTCGGTGCGTCGATCTTGATGACATAGAGAGGTTGTTCGCGTGCGATGCCGATTCCTCGTCGTTGGCCAACAGTGTAATGATGGATCCCGGCATGATGGCCCATCACTTCGCCATTTACATTGATAATCTCGCCCTGTCCCGGCAGACGATCCGCCGAGTCTTCAGCTGCAAGATAACGATCGATGAAACCTGAGTAATTGCCATCAGGAACAAAACAAATCTCCTGCGATTCTGATTTCTCGGCGACCGCCAGATTGTGTTCTCGTGCAACTTCCCGAACTTCTGGCTTCGACATTTCGCCCAAAGGAAACATCGAGCGCGAAAGCTGGTCCTGGGCCAACTCCCAAAGGAAGTAGGATTGGTCCTTTTGAAGATTGCGTCCGCGCAAGAGTTTGTAACGTTTTGAGTCCTTATCGTATTCAACGCGCGCATAGTGTCCGGTTGCAACTTTGTCGCAGCCCAGGCTCGCAGCGAGCCGATCGAGCGAAGCAAACTTCAACCGGCTATTGCAGGAGACGCACGGGATCGGTGTTTCACCATTCAGATAGCTGGCGACGAAGGGTTGTACTACGTGGCGCTCGAAGTCCCTCTCGAGATTAAGTACGTAAAACGGAAAGCCCAGCTCTTCAGCCACGCGCCGCGCGTCGTAAACATCGTCGAGCGAGCAGCAACGCGAGGGAAGCGGATCACCATTCTCGTCCACACTGATACCTCGTCGCTGGTTCCACAACTGCATAGTGAAACCGACCAGATCGTGGCCCTGTTCCTTGAGGATTGCCGCCGCTGCGGAAGAATCCAC
This sequence comes from Acidobacteriota bacterium, assembly GCA_030854375.1. Taxonomy (GTDB): domain Bacteria; phylum Acidobacteriota; class Blastocatellia; order Pyrinomonadales; family Pyrinomonadaceae; genus PSRF01. The sequence goes on from JALYTI010000431.1 coordinate 841, forward strand.
CCCACCAGACATGGCTACTGCTAATTTCATCGTAGTAAATCGTGGATACTAAATGGTAAATAGTCAAGAAGGCCCCGGTGTGGTTTGCCCAATTGAAATGCGATGGGTGGGGCCCTATGAGGTCAGTACCACCACGCGGTAGCGGGTGGGTTCTGGAACGGAATTGAGGTTGATTGATCATAATGGAACGCACCCACCCGCTACCGCGTGGTGGTACTGACCTCATGGGCCCCGCTCGTTGCGCCAAGGTCACACACTCAAACTGCATCAGTACTCATTTTTCGCAGCTGTTTGCTGGCGTTTCTACCGGATGCTAAGATTCCATGTTACTGACACAAGTTGGTTCAGCGGAACGTTGCGGTGCCGGAACAGGACGCAAGGTAACCAGAAACATGCCAGAACGCGCCATAGAAGAATATAGAGTTGCTGAAGAGCCTTACTACTTGCCTATCGGGCGGGAAGTTGACCTCTTTGAGGCTGCCCACTCTGCGCGCCTGCCGGTAATTCTCAAGGGGCCGACCGGCTGTGGCAAGACACGCTTTGTCGAACACATGGCGTGGCGGCTGGAGCGTCCCTTGATCACAGTTGCTTGTCATGAAGATTTATCGGCTACTGATCTGGTGGGCCGGTTCTTGTTGGAGGGTGAAGAAACGATTTGGCACGATGGCCCACTAACCTCAGCCGTGCGCAATGGCGCAATTTGTTATCTGGACGAAGTTGTCGAAGCTCGTAAAGATACGGTCGTCATCATTCATCCGCTTACGGATCATCGTCGACGGCTACCTATTGAAAAACGCGGCACCATCCTCGACGCTCCCGCGGATTTCATGCTCGTGGTTTCATATAATCCTGGCTATCAATCCATCCTCAAGGATTTGAAACAATCGACCCGGCAACGGTTCGTGGCTATTGATTTTGACTACCCTCCGGCTGAAATGGAGACCGAGATCGTGACGCGCGAAGGCGGTGTTGACGAAGGCACGGCGCGCGATCTCGTGCTCATCGGACAAAAAGTCCGAAACCTGCGCGGTCATGGATTGGAAGAAGGCGTTTCCACCCGTTTGCTGATTTATGCCGCGCAACTGATCACGCTGGGTATCCCGCCTGTCACTGCGGCTGACGTCGCTATGTGCTCGCCCATCACGGACGACCGCGAGTTGCAACGCAGCATTCGCGAGATCGTAACGACAGTGATCTAGGACCAATCCGATGGGAAAACTCGACTCAGAAAATGAACCAGGTGAATCTGGTGCGGAGATCGATTCCAGTTTCCAAAGCGAGCCCTCCCCGGACAAATTACGCTCGGCTGAGCGACGGTCCTTTCTCAAATTAACGCGCGAGCTGGCAAGTTTGCCTCTCGATCAATCGGCGGCAGCCCTGGAGACGAGCGCGGCTATCGCAGGGGTTTCGTTGCGCGCAAGTATTGAATTTTTGCGCGCGGCCCCGGGCGCCGCGGAGGCTCTGAAAGCCCCTGAGTTACGCTCGTGGGGCGAGATGGGCCGGCGGATTGCGATGAGCGATGTCGAAACTGCGATTTCATTTTTCTCGGAAGGAGTCAGCAGTCTCCACGGCATACCGGAACAGGTTCTGACATCGGTTTTTCAACTTTGCTCTCGGCAAATTACCCTCTCTTCACCTATTGCAATCGACACGCTTCGAAACGTTCCGGAGCTGGCAAAGACGATCAGTGACCCCGGTGTGTTGAGTGCGATCTTAGACGTCGCCGCTGAAATCGCCCGGCGCTCAGCAAAGCACAGTGCCGAGTTTCTCAACAGAACTCCGGCAGTCGTCGAACGCTTAAACCGATTCAAAAACCTTGAAGTGACGAGGCGGGCCATTGACCTCGCTGCGGAATTTGCTTCTCGGGCTGGGGGTATCGCAGCGGACGCGTGGATAGCGCTTCCATCCGCGTTGGCAGGCCTGAATTCGCACGCCGCCTTGAACCTTTTAGATAACACAATAAGTTTTCTCGAACGCGGCGGTGGTTCGGCGCTGCAAGTTCTGGTCACCGGCGGGGAAGTTTTGCGGACGTTACCGGAAATTTTCAATGATTGGCTGAAACTTCTATGGACAGTCGCCCAGCATGGAAACGCCAGCCTTGTTGCTTTTGTTCGGAGCAGCCCACGTTTTGTCCGTGGTCTGGCAAGTGAAGGCGATCACGATCGCAAAAGGGAACTTGCCGCGCGGGTAATTCTGCTGACACGTGAGATTGCGGAAATTGATGGCGAGGCAGCGCTTGCTTGTTTTCGTTCGAGCTCCCTCGCGCTGAGAACAGTCTCTATCAGCCAGTTTGAGCAGTGGGCCCGTCGTGGTCTTACCTCGCACAATAAAGACGCGCGTGCGCGGCGCAGTTATTTTGCGCTGGAAACGAGAGGCAGTTATGACGTACTCCG
>JALYTI010000432.1 GCA_030854375.1 Acidobacteriota bacterium
ATGAGGGAGCTTGTGTTGCTGCAAATCCGCGAGGTGGTCACTTATTAACCTGGCGGCCAGGCGATCACCTTCGCCTTTCACTTCCAGTTGCACAAGCAGGCATTCCCTGACATCCCTTGCCCCGCAACCGATCGGATCCAGACGACTGACAATCTGCCTGGCTTCCTCTACGGTTTCCTCGGTCCATCCTCCCATCGCCGCGATTTCTTGATTTGTCGCATTGAGTCTTCCATCCGCGTCGAGGTTGCCGATAACGATAATCGCCGCCTCGCAAACGTCAGGCTTAACCGGGCTCATGTGGAGTTGCCATTCAAGATGATCGGCAAGCGACGGCGGTCTTGTCAGAAACTGTTCGAAGGTGGGGGCATCTTCTTTGTACTCGATCTCCTGCGTCTTATAGCCGGGATCAAGATAATCCTGAAACTCGCGGCCGAAGTCGATCTCTTCAAAGGGATCGCGGGCAGCTTCCTCACCTACGACTTCATCGCCAACCGAATCCTCACTCAGATCAGGAGCCGCGGTTTCGTGCGCTTCAATATCGGCTCCTTCGCTGCTGCCCTCGCCTTCCGCATACGTAGCCGGCAGCGCGTCCAATTCACCGGAACCGTTAGATGAAGGGCTGCCGAGCTCCGGCTCGGTTGCTTCGACGTGTGGTTGATCAGGCGCCGCGCCCGGATCGGAACCGGCGAGGTGATCGAGAATTTTTTCAGCTAACTCCTGCGCCTCCTCCTGAGTAACAACCTCCTCAAGAACTGGATTCTCCAGAAGTTGCTGCTGAATCAGGTCAGTCAGCTCCAGAGTAGTCATCTGCAACATCTCAATACGCTGCCGCAACTGCGGCGTCAGCACGAGTCGTTGAGAGAGGCTGGTAGTTAGTTTAAGAGACATTTTTCAGGGCAAGGGCGTACTTTGTTTGTTGTTTTGCGCCTGAATGCGCAGGAAGATTATACTCGATTGGAGTACATTGCGCCGCACCAATTCGCTATTGATTGTCACATGCGGAATTTCTCGCCAAGATAGAGCCGTCGCACCTCAGCATCTTCGGTCAATTCCCTCGGAACGCCTGAACGGAAAATACGACCGTCGGCCATGATGTAAGCCCGGTCGGTAACTCCCAGCGTCTCGCGAACATTGTGGTCGGTGACCAATATGCCGATGCTGCGATTACGTAAATAAAGTATGACATTTTGAATGTCATCGACAGCCTTGGGATCGATTCCGGCGAAGGGTTCATCAAGCAGGATGTATTTAGGCTCAGTGGCGAGAGCGCGCGCTATTTCCGTTCTTCGTCTCTCTCCACCGGAAAGCGCCTCGCCGCGCGTGTTGCGAACATGCGCGATTCCAAATTCTTCCAACAATTCCTCGAGGCGGGTGAGTCGCTCGCGCCTTCTGAGTCCCATGGTCTCCAGCACCGCAAGAATATTTTGGGCCGCCGTCATCTTGCGAAAGATCGAGGGTTCCTGAGGAAGGTAACCAAGACCCAACCGCGCCCTCAGATACATGGGAAGTCTCGTAAGGTCCCGGCCGCCCAGACTTACTGTTCCTGAATCAGGACGCTCGAGACCAACCATCATGTAGAAGGTTGTAGTCTTTCCAGCCCCGTTTGCACCCAGCAGCCCGACGACCTCACCCTTTTCCACATGCAGACTAACGTCATCTACCACCCGGCGCTTTCCGTAAGTCTTTTGCAGATTAGATCCGGACAGTGCGGAAGCAGAGGCTTTCTCCGCGGCGGAACGTGCGATACGAGGGTCATCGACGAGCAAGTTTTCGCGGGGTTTGTCGGCGATCTCAATACTTTCAGCCCGGCTGCTCATTGATATCTTCAAGGAAAACTAAATACTTCCTTTGTGCACTACTGTTTCTTTACCTTGTGAATCGATCTTACCCGTCCCGGAGATTGTGGCCCTCTTACGTCATCCGCGGTCACTCTACCGTCTCGCATATTGACGGTCAAACGGCCACCTTCGGTACTTCCCTTCTCCAGGTCTTCGACTCTTGCCGGATTCCCTTTTAGCACCGCAACTTCGTCCGCGCTCGTATACTGAATCCAGTCCCCGATCCCTTTGCGGTTCGGTTGAGTCAACACCACATTGCGCTGGGCAATCGTCTTTTCAACCTCACTGGAATCTTTGTAAAGATAGACATCCGCTACGTCACTTATGATGCGATCGCTTGCCTGGCGAATATCGACGTTGCCTTCGTAATGCAAAGTTCGATTCGGATCGGAATATGACATCGAATCCGCGGAAGCAAACACCGGTACCGTAGTGCTTGATCCTTCAACTCTTTTCTTCGCATTATAAATCGCGCTTTGCACGTGGCCGGTAGCCTCCATTTTTTTCTCGCTCACATAAATCGTAAGTTTGTCACCGCGTACAAAATTGTCGTCCTGCCAGGCGCGCGCGTTCCCTGTGTAAATAGCCACGCCACTATCGCGGTGAAACTCGCCTCTATCGCTGACAACGTAAACAGGGCTCTTCACTTTTGAAAATGGGGTCGCACCGTTTGTCTGCTCCTGGCTGTAATAAGTTGTAGCTGTTTTTCCCCGGCTATAAGAGACGTGATCAGTCAAGTCGGAATCCAACTCAATTCCTTTGGTTCGCGCTCGCGAATCCCAAACTGTCGGCTCACCGCCACGAAAACGCACAGTATTGTCGGCTGCTGTGTACGCAATGCTCGAGGCGACGCCATTGCGATCATTTTCGTTGAACTTCGCTTCTCCCTGCGCCTCCGTACGTTCAACGTCCTGGGTATCCTTTACAAAAATCGCAGTCATTTTCTGCGACGTAAGGACACGCGTCCCCCGGTCCTCAACTTTCTGAACGGGCTCGATCACAGCTTTGGCACCGCCTGTAGCCGTAAAGCTGTGCGCAAGATTTCCCGTTTCGAAAAAGTCGCAATCGATCCGGGGAGCGGTCAGCGTTTGTGTGTCAGCTTTGGCGTTCTTAATTACGGGGTCAACGAATAACTCCGCATTACCTACTGCCTCTGCTTTGTCGAGATCGCGGCCGGTGACGCGCCAGATAAGTTTTACCGCGTCGGCCGTAAGACGCTTGTTTGCAGCTCTTGGATCGTTTGCTTTTGACTTGGGGGCGGAAAGATTGATTACTGAACGGCCTTCGGTGCGCATCTGTTTCAGAAGACTGCGGTCACCTTGTGCCTGAAACAGAACTTCGATCAAATTGGCGCCTGTAAGTTGCAAGTCCGAATC
>JALYTI010000433.1 GCA_030854375.1 Acidobacteriota bacterium
ATGAGTAAACGTATTTCTCTTTTAGCCGCAGCGCTGCTGATTTTTTCAACGGCTGCGTTCGTGGCGGCGCAACAAACACAAACTACGACCACTGTCACCAAGACAGTTCAGAATGCTGATGGCACTTACACCATAATCGAGTATCCCGTTGGAAAGGAAACAATCGTCAATTTGAATCCTGTCACAATTCCCGGAGCAGCCGGCACAGCCACGATTCTGCGGGACGCCGATGGGACGAGGATTAAACTAAACCTGACGGGCTTACCGAACGACCTTACAACTCTCAACCTTTATGCAGTCGATTCGGCGGGAGTTGTCACATCGTTGGGACCAATCGCAATCTCGAATGGCCTCGGCACCTTTACCGCGATTACACCACTCGACAAATTCATGCTGATCGCTTCTCCGGAAACCAGTCTGACGACCTACGATCCCAACACGAAGGTAATTTTCCGCAGCGCGATACCCACGGGTTCGGCAGTCGTACCTGTGGCGCAGAACAGACCGACGGACGGAGCGGCGGTTGGTAGTCGGGTCTCCGCGACAACTACACCGGCTGCGGCTACACCGTACAATGTGCCGATGCTCGACATACCACACTACCGCCGTGGCACTGATACGCATCTCCGCGTTCACTTCCCTGAGTTCAACGATGCGCGCGCAAATATTTTCCTTGAGCCGCGCCATGACGGCCCAACGACCATCAAAATGCGTTTCCATAGCCTGAAGCGCGTGCCGGCCGACAAGCGAATTGTGCTGTGGGCAGTCGCGCCCGACGGGACGTACAACCGCATCGGACAAGTAGTGAATACGCGCAACCGTAACGAGGCGCAAATTCAGACTGAAACGGCTCTTAAGGATTTCGGTCTGCTGGTTACGCTTGAAGACAAAGATTCGGTTCCGAATCCTTCAGGTCCGACCTTCGCTACTGTCATTCTTGATAACCGTAAGTAACGGGCGCGGTAACGGCCGTTTGTGCTATGGCTCCGCATGGAGCAAAGTACTGGGCATTTCAAAGGCTGCCTTCTCTGGAAGGCAGCCTTAATTTTGCCCGCTGGACTCCGCCGTCCTGCCGCTTTCGCTCGGTTTTCGAGGCTTTAACCTCCAAATTCCCTGTGGACGAACCCGCCTCTCACCCGGGAAGGGACAAATTTGCTACCAGGCGGAGTTTTCCTTGAGTTAATATAGGGTGTCAGGGTTGACCTACTCTGATCTCAGTAACGCTCCCGAAGTCGACCTTCATCTGCAAGAAGCACCGAAGCCGGCTGCTTCGGTCCCGTCAACGAAGAATTCAGTCGCGGTACAACTGAAAGCTATGTTCAAACGCATCTTCCCCCAGTTGCTGCTGATAGCTGTAAGCATCTTCTCGATCAAACCAGCACTTTCCCAGGAGAGTCTACCGGCGCTCGTCAGGCGGGTTAAGCCCGTCGTTGTGGCGATCGCAACTTACGATTCTCAGGGCGAGGGCCTGATGACGGGAAGCGGCTTCTTTCTGCGACCCGGGCAAGTCGTCACGAACCTTCACGTCTTGCGGGGAGCCCGTCGATGTGAGGTCAAGACACTCGACGGGAAAGGGAAAGTGTTTCCTGTATTGGGAACACTTGCGGTGGACGAAGAAGGTGATCTGGCGCTTCTCAGCGTTGAAACGTCACTCGATCATCCACGGGCGAGTGAGCTGGCGCAGGTGTTACCGGACGAAGGAGAAACGATCTTCGTGATCGGAAATCCATTGAAACTTGAGGGTTCAGTAACTGACGGTATTGTTTCAGCGGTTCGGGAAGTTCCAAACGTCGGCAAGATCATTCAGATCACCGCGCCGATTTCACACGGTAACAGCGGCAGTCCCGTTTTCAATCTTAAGGGCCAGGTTATCGGCGTCGTTACGATTAAGGTAACCAATGGACAAAATATCAATCTCGCGATTGGCGCCGCACGCGTGGGAGAACTCCGGCCGGGTCGCTTGCGGTCCCTGGCCGCCCTATCAGCGAAAGACAAAAACGGTGACGTAGCAGACTCCTCCTATAGAACGGGATTGGATTCGCTCTGGTTAGGGAATTACGACAACGCCATTGGTTACTTCGAAACTGCTGCAAATAGAAATCCCAGGCGCGTGGATGTGTGGGTTCAGGTTGGCTATTGCAAAGTAAAGCAAGGCAAAAACGAGGAAGCGATCCGCGCTTACCAACACGCTATCCAACTGAAGTCCGATTCCGAAGAAATACACAACAAGCTGGGCGATGCCTACTATTACGCCGGACGAATGCGCGAAGCCATCGCATCATATAACCGGGCCGCAAGTTTGAGTCCCGCCAATGCTGACGCTCATTACAATCTGGCGGTCGCATATTTTGAGACAGGGAATGAAAGGCTGGCATTAACGGAGTCGGGAATTCTGCGCCGGCTTGATGAAAAGCTCTACCAAAAGTTTGTGAGCGAAACTCGCCTGGAACATTAACCAGGAGCAGTCGGCAGGAGGCAGGAGCAGGAGGAATTCGGGGTCATATTTTTAAAAGCAATTTTTCATTTCACATTTCTCATTTCTCATTGGTGGATTCAAGTTTCAAGTGCAACATCTCGATAGCATCTTACTACGAGGATTAAAGAATCGTAGGCTGTGTCAAAATCGGGAGAGTGAAGGCATCTAATGCCGACGCGTTACGCATGGCAGAACCGTTGGCGATAGCCAATGGATGCTGGCACTCAATTAGGTTTGGAAGATGGCATGTTTCCACACGAGAACAATGAGCCTAACTTGATTGTTAGCATCCATTGGCTACCGCCAACGGTTCTGCCCCCTGTTGCGATTTACGTTGATTTCTTTCAGCAAAATGAGTTCGACACAGCTTCGATAGCGATCAGATGCTCAACTTAAGCTTGAGTGTACGGCCACGCTCAACATCCGGTTAGTCACTAAATCAGAACCGGAGCCGCTTTCGGGTTCGATACGAAGCGTTGCACTTCAAACTTGAATTCACCATTTCTCATTTAAATCTAGCCTGTAAATCCAGCCTGCTTTCATATTCCTATTTTCATTCTCACTTAAATCCAGCCTGCTTTCATATTCCTATTTTCATTTCTCATTTAAATCCAGCCTGCTTTCATATTTATTCTCACTCAACTCCAGCCCGTTTTTCACATTTACATTTCTCATTTAACTCCGGTGTAAGTTCCACGCTTACAATTGGGTAAATGACTTCCACGCTTACAT
>JALYTI010000434.1 GCA_030854375.1 Acidobacteriota bacterium
CTTTGCTCTTCTTCTCGGCTACTCTCGAATTCCTTATGCGGCAGCTCGGGACGGTTACTTCTTTAAAGTATTCGGCAGGCTCCACCCGACAAAGCACTTCCCGTACATTTCGCTAATCGTGCTTGGTGGGATTTCGATCGTCTGTAGTTTCTTTTCGTTGGGTATAGTGATAGACGCGCTCATCACTACCAGGATTCTGATCCAATTCATAGGACAGATCTTTGCGGTCGCGCTTCTTCGAAAACGCGCACCTGAAATGCGGCGTCCTTACCGAATGTGGTTATACCCGCTGCCGAGTATAGTGGCGCTTATTGGCTGGGTGTTCATCTTTGCGACCACGGACTGGCCCATTATTCTGCTTGGGCTCGGAACGTTGACGCTCGGCGTAATCTTTTTCTTTATTTGGTCCCGGTACACAAAACGATGGCCATTTGCCTTGCCCTCGTAATCCTCGGCTGGTTAACAATTTCGAAAGGACCCGATCGTGAAGCTACTCAAAAATATCTTTCCGGGGAGGCATTCGGATTCAGGTGTTCGATGGTACTGTTTTGCAACGTCGGCGGTATTAATGATGTCGTTAACGGCGAGCGGTAACGTAAAAGTTAAGGTCAACCGAAAGGCAGCTGCCAATTCCAGGCTGGTGCTGCATAAGGGTTGGACCATTCAATCATCGACTGTGGTTCAGGAGAAGGGTGACGCGCTTACAGAAGCTCCTTTTCGTTCAACCGCCAAGTGGTATCCGGCTGTAGTGCCTTCCACTGTGGTTGGAACACTGGTCGAGAACAAGGTCTATCCTGAGCCGTTTTTTGGAATGAACCTGAGACTAATCCCGGGTTGCAAGTATCCGATTGGTGCAAACTTCTCACTGCTTCCGATGCCGGAAGACAGTCCTTTTCGCAACTCGTGGTGGTATCGAACAGCGTTTCGCCTGCCCGCGGGTTATCGCGGACAGGAAATATCGCTTCACTTCGACGGCATCAATTTCCGGGCAAATATTTGGTTGAACGGTAAACGTATCGCGGAGTCTGACGAAATAGCGGGCACGTTTCGCGTTCATGAGTTGAACATCACTGACGCGGCGCGGCCAGGCGGACTGAATACTCTCGCCGTTGAAGTCTTCCCGCAACAGATTGACGATCTCGCATGGACGTGGGTTGACTGGAACCCCATGCCGCCTGACAAGAACATGGGAATCTTCCGTGATGTTTACATTACAACCAGCGGACCGGTCACGCTCAGGTACCCACAAGTAGTTACTCATTTCGATCTGCCTTCGCTGGAAACTGCAAACTTGACCGTCAATGCAGAGGCACATAATGAGACGGAGCATGAAGTTGAAGGCAAATTAAGCGGACGCATTGAGGGAGTCCGCTTCTCCCAGACAGTAAAGCTGGGCCCCGGTGAGACGAAGTCAATCACGTTCACTCCCGACGAATTCCCACAGCTAAAAATTCAAAGCCCGCGAGTCTGGTGGCCAATCCATCAAGGGCCCCAGAATTTGTACGACCTCGAAATTGAATTCGAAACCCAGGGGCGGATATCTGATCGTCAAAACGCCCGTTTCGGTATTAGAGAGATAACGTCCGAACTGGACACTCAAAAGCACCGGCTCTTCAAAGTAAACGGTAAGAATATTCTTATTCGCGGCGGCGGCTGGGCCTCAGACATGTTTTTGCGCTTCGATCCCCAGCGACTGATAAGTGAATTCGAATACGTGAAAGACATGAACTTGAATGCGATTCGGCTGGAGGGTCAATTGCAGCCGGATTATTTCTTCGATCTAGCCGACGAGATGGGGATCCTGATCATGGCGGGGTGGTGCTGTTGTTCTCACTGGGAACACTGGCAGCACAGACCGGATTACGAACAAGGTCCGGTTTGGGACAAAGAGGACTACGAGATTGCCGCCAAGTCGCAAGCCGATCAGATCAGGCGTTTGCGAAATCATCCCAGTCTCCTGGTCTGGCTAAACGGCAGCGACAATCCCCCGCCTGCGGATGTCGAGCAGATGTACATCGATGTCCTCAAAAAGTATCAGTGGCCTAATCCTTTTCTTTCCTCGGCGACGGCAAAAGAGGCGCAGGTTACGGGTGTTACCGGAGTGAAAATGGAAGGACCTTACGAGTGGGTCCCGCCTGCCTACTGGCTGCTGGATAAACAAGCGGGCGGAGCGCACGCTTTTGCGACTGAAATTAGCCCCGGTCCGGCAGTCCCTCCTATTGAGAGCTTGCGCCGCATGATTCCCAGGGAAAGGCTTTGGCCCATTAATGAATTTTGGAATTATCACGCCGGCGGCGGTCAGTTTAAAAACCTGAACGTTTTCACAGAGGCGCTTAACGCCCGTTATGGTCCAGCCGGTGATGCAGAAGACTATGCGCTGAAATCGCAGCTCATGACTTACGAAGGACAACGCGCAATGTTCGAGGGCTATGCCAGGAACAGGTACGGGTCAACGGGCGTAATTCAATGGATGCTGAACAATGCGTGGCCTTCGATGATTTGGCATCTGTACGATTATTTTCTGATGCCGGGAGGCGGTTACTTTGGAACAAAGAAGGCCTGTGAACTGGCTCATGTGCAGTATTCGTACGACGACAAGTCCATCGTGGTCGTCAATACAACTTACCATCCGTTAAAAGACATGAAGTTGACGGCACAAGTCTACGACATAAACTCTGTCGAGAAATTTTCCAGGACTGTTGACGTCAATGTGGAAGCCGATAGTAACCTCAAAGCTTTTGTATTACCGCAGATTTCTGATCTTTCTCCTACTTATTTCCTGAGGCTCTCGCTCGCAGACAGCAGCGGCCAGACGGTCAGTTCAAATTTTTATTGGCTGTCCACTAAAGATGACGTTCTCGATTCGCAAAAGTCGAAGTGGTACTACACCCCGGTTAGCTCCTTCGCCGACATGACTCAACTGCAACAACTCCCACCGGTAAAACTCTCCGTCTCCGGAAGCTCCGCGCGACGGGCGGGCGGGGAGGTGGCAGACGTAACTATTTCGAATCCCAGTCGCACCCTGGCATTCTTCATTCGGCTACAGATCAAACAAGGCCGCGAGGGTAAAGACGTCCTGCCGATTGTTTGGCAAGACAACTATTTTTCCCTTGCGCCTGGGGAACGAAGACGGATTAGCGCGACTTATAAGCCGGCCGGTTTGGGGAAAGCGACTCGCTTCCTTCACGTTGAAGGATGGAACATATC
>JALYTI010000435.1 GCA_030854375.1 Acidobacteriota bacterium
ATAGAGACAATCGACAGGAGCTTGAGACCGACAGACGCATTCTCATCGTTGACGATGACATTCATGTGCGCAAGATCTTTACCGCTGGCCTCGAACGTTACGTATGTGTCGGGGCAGGCGATGCGCAGGAAGCTCTCGCACTTCTTTCCAACCAGCAATTCGCACTGGCCATTCTCGACGTGCAGATGCCCGGCGTCAGCGGTGTAGACCTCTTGCGGAAAATGCTCAGCGATTTTCCGGATGTGGTCGTCATCATGGCCTCCGGCGTCGGTCGCGGTCAGCGTGTGATGGATGCCTTGCGTCTCGGGGCCTTTGATTATTTGATTAAGCCTATTGAGCTTGATGTGCTTGAACGGACGGTGGAGCGAGGGCTGGAGCGCAGAGCTCTTTTGCGTGACGACAAGCGTCATAAAGAAGAACTTGAAAGACGCAACGAAAAGCTCGCCTCTCAAAAAGCCCAACTGGAGCGCCTGCAAGCGCAACTTGTCCACAGCGAAAAAATGGCGTCACTTGGTCAGCTAGCTGGTGGCGTCGCCCATGAGTTAAACAACCCGGCCGGCTTCATATATAGCAACATCGAGAGTCTCGGAGAATATGGGACGGCACTCCAACGGCTTTTGACTTTTTACGATAACATGCCGCTTTCGGCCGATCTGGCCGCGCAAGTCCGCGCCATCAAGGACGAAATTCGTTACGAGACACTGTTGCCTGATGTTTCTTCCATCATCGGAGATTGTCAGGAAGGTGCTCGGCGCATTCGTGACATAGTCCTCAACCTGCGCACGTTTTCTCGTTTGGATGAGGCCGAGGTAAAAAAGGTTAACATCCACGCCGGTATGGACGCGACTATTCGCCTTCTTTCACAGTACTACACCGCGGGTAACATTAGCCTGAAACGTGATTACGGCGAGTTGCCGCTGGTCAATTGTTTTGCAGGGCAACTCAATCAGGTGTGGATGAATTTGCTCACGAACGCCGCACAGGCGATAGGAGGCGACGCCGGCGAGGTTCGAATTGAGACAAAGCTAGAAAACGAAGTCGTGGTTGTTCGGATCAGCGATTCGGGAATCGGAATCAGCGAGGCTAACCTGAAAAAGATTTTTGATCCGTTCTTCACTACCAAACCGACCGGCGAGGGCACGGGACTCGGATTATCCATTAGTTACGGCATCATCAAAAGACATGGTGGCGCTATCAAGGTGGAAAGCAGGCCTGGAAACGGCACAACATTCACGACGCTGATTCCTCTGAATGCACAAAAGCCCATCACCGAGCTGAACTAACCTCATCATTTACCTATGGAGGATCACCTATGCGTTACAAGATTCTAATCGTTGACGATGAAGCTGCGAACCTGCGTGCGCTGGAAAGATTGTTTCGCGAAGACTATGAAGTTCATACGGCAGAATCCGGTGCCGAAGCTGTGGAGCTGCTTCGACAACAGGATGTGGCTGTGCTTATGACGGATCAGCGCATGCCCGAGATGACGGGGACCGAATTGTTGATGAACACAATTTCGCTTCGTCCTCGAATGGTTCGCATTATCCTCACCGGTTATACGGATGTCGATGCTTTGGTGGTGGCTATAAACGGCGGCCAGGTTTACAAGTACATACAAAAGCCGTGGAACAACGAGGAACTAAAGTTGACAGTTGCACGAGCTCTGGAACATTACGAAGCAAACAAGGAAAGTTATGAGCTCGCGCTTGCGAACGAACGTCTTGTCTTACGCATGAAGCAAATACAGCAGCTTGCCGCTCGGGAATGAAGTCAGCGAATAACTATCGCGACGGAGTTACGGAACACCGGCACGTTCGCTGCGCCCGTGAATTCCCAGGGCTCGCATACGACGATACAGATGGCTGCGATCAACACCCATTAGTTCAGCCGCGCGAGAGACGTTACCCTCGGCCTCATCAAGTTTCCTCTGAATAAACTCGCGGTGATAGGCATCGGTTGCTTCCTTGAAGGATGGAAATCTGAAGGACGCTACCGGCGCTTCTTCTTTTCCGTGCGGTGGTAAATCGCCGGCAGCCACTTTGATGCCGGGATTCATAATTACAACCCGTTCTATCGTGTTCCTCAATTCACGAACATTGCCAGGCCAGGAATAGTTTTGCAGCTCATCCAGAGCTTCTGCCGTAAAGTCTTTCGGTATTTTTCCGTAGCCGCGCGAAAAGTGTTGATTGAAATAAGACACGAGTAAGGGTACATCTTCGAGACGTTCCCGCAACGGCGGCAGTTCAAAAGGAATAACATTTAGCCGGTAAAAGAGATCGGGTCTGAACTTCCCCTGTTCGATCTCTACATCCAGACGCTTGTTGGTAGCGGCAATCACTCGCACATCAACCTTCACGGAGTTGCCACTGCCGACGGGTTCAAACCTTTGCTCCTCCAGTACGCGCAACACCTTTGCCTGCACGTTGGAACTCATGTCGCCAATCTCGTCCAGGAAAAGAGTCGCTCCGTCGGCGAGCTCAAATTTTCCCTTCTTCGCCGCGGTCGCACCGGTAAACGCGCCCTTGACGTGACCAAACAGCTCCGACTCGATCAGCTCTTCCGGTATGGCTGCGGAATTGACTTCAACAAAAGGTGCGCTTGCTCGCCTCGACTTAGCGTGAATTGCGTGAGCCACTAGTTCTTTTCCCGTCCCTGACTCACCGTAAATCAGGACCCGGCCATCTGTAGGAGCAACAACTGAGATCTGTTTGCGGAGCGCGCGCATTGCCACCGACTCCCCGACCATCGTGTACTCTTTGGCCAGCTCCGCCGACATTTCTGCATTTATTAGTTCGAGACGCTGCTGGCGCAGCGCGTTGCGAACAGTCAGCAAGGTCTTCTCGATGGAAAGAGGCTTCTCGATGAAATCGAAGGCGCCGAGTTTTGTCGCGCGCACCGCAGTCTCTACATTGCCGTGACCCGAGATGATCACGACTGCCGCTTCGGAACCTGCGGCGCGCAACTGACTGAGCGTCTCCAGTCCATCAATGCCGGGCAACCAAACATCGAGCAGAATACAACCATAGGCGCGTTGTTCCACGGCTTGCAGGCACTCTTCACCAGTGGCCACGGCGTCAGCGCTGAAGCCTTCGTCTTCCATCACGGCGCGCAACGTGTCGCGAATGCCTGGTTCGTCGTCAACTATCAGTATTGAATCCATAATCAGTAGTCAGACGGCACGGGCAGGAGGCAGGACCGGGCAAGA
>JALYTI010000436.1 GCA_030854375.1 Acidobacteriota bacterium
TAACGAAGTTTGATCTCATTCGGTACTATCTTGAGGTCAGTTCTCGCATCATGCCCTTCCTGAAGAACCGCCCCGCAATTCTTCAACGTTGGCCGCGTGGCATCGCCGCTCCGATGTTTTTTCAACAAGATCTCGAGAGCGCGCCCTCGTTCATCAAAACGGTCCGCCTGACAAATCAGGTTGGGCGAGAACTCGACTATGCCGTTTACACCAATACGGCTTCGTTATTGCATTTCGTAAACCTGGGAACAATTGAGCAGCATCCGTGGCATTCGACAATTGCGAAACTCGATTATCCGGACTGGATCGGCATTGACCTGGATCCCAAGCAGGCGCCATGGGAAAACGTTCTCCAGGTCGCCCTGATTTGCAAAAAGGTTTGCGACGAAATTGGCCTCAATGCGTTTCCAAAAACTTCGGGATCTTCGGGGATACACATCTATCTTCCGCTGAAGCCCACAAATCAATATGAAAGTGTGGCGGAGTTTTCAAGACTGCTGGCGGGTGAGATTGCGGCGCGAGCGCCAAAGATCGCCACTGTTGAGCGAACCATTGCCAAGCGAAAAAGGGATCAGGTCTACGTCGATTGGATGCAGAATGCGCGTGGCAAAAGCCTGGCTGCTGTTTTCACAGTGAGGGCGAAGCCAAAAGCCACTGTCTCGATGCCCTTAACCTGGAAACAAATCGAGCAGGGCGTGAAGATTTCGGACTTTACAGTCAAAAACATTCCCGCCCTGCTCAACAAAAACGATGCGTGGTCTGACTTTTTTGATAAGAGACAGAAGCTAAAGCTTCGTTGAGTCTCAAATCAAAATAACGCTACCTAATCCTTAATCTTCACGCCGGCCGAGAAGCGCAACCCATCTTCTCGTTTATGGCTGAAGAATACAGGCAGATAATCGATCTGACCTGCCCGGATGTCGATACGCCTGTTGGCCCTGATATCTAACCCAGCTCCCAAAGCCATGGCAAACGCAGTTTGGTCGGTATCCAGACAACTGAAGTCGTTGTTGCGAAAATTCGCGTGATAGCGTGTAGCTCCAAATAGGGCGTGCGCATACGGAATGAACGGCGACGAGTTGCGCCAATTAAAACGCGGCCCGAAGAGCGCGGTGTAGCGCCAAAGCTTGGCGTTGAAAGTTCGTCCGCTCAAATTGTCAACGAAGCCGGTGTTGGCAACCGTAACGGCGAAATTTGCCACCAAGCCAATATTGCGGTGAACGTTGGCTACAACTTCGCCACTCACACCGTTAAAAGGCACACGTTTGGAAACAAAATCGACGCGAGAAGTTGTGCCCGTGCTCGAGACGGACCTTCCTCGCGCGTCCAACCGGTCAGCACCATTGTTGGCGCGCTCGTGGGCGTAGCCGATGAAAAATTCCCAGTTTGAATAATCGCTCTGGGCGAAACCGGCGGGAGCCGAGATCAGTAGGATTGCGAAAAGCAGAATTAGCTTACGCATAGGCGGTAGTCCTCCTTGACGTTTTCCCATCAACACGTTGTGGTGATAGAAAAAATAGGAATCCGCACGCATTTTCCAATTTTTCCTATTGATTACCCGTTTATCTTGAAAGGGGGACACTCTTTTATCATGGACTCAAGAGGCCACGCAAGAGCAAAAGCGCTTACAAGGATAGCCGGTTTGTTGGCTGCCGCTGCGCTTATGGCCTATGCCGGATTTCAGGCGCGGGCGCAACAGCCAGTAAAAAGCATCGGTGCCAAAATCCCGGCAAAGTCTGCGCCCGCCGGTTCGTCTAGTCTTCCTGGGAATGATATTCAGAAACTTCTTGCCGCCGGTCAGGCCGCGCTTGACCAGGGCCGCTTTGAA
Source organism: Acidobacteriota bacterium (assembly GCA_030854375.1). Lineage (GTDB taxonomy): Bacteria > Acidobacteriota > Blastocatellia > Pyrinomonadales > Pyrinomonadaceae > PSRF01. The sequence continues at coordinate 1,829 of JALYTI010000436.1, forward strand.
GAGGCGATTCGCACCTACAACCGCATTATTACGCTATCCGTGAATCAACCCAGGACCGCAGGACTTGCCAATCTAAAAATCGGCAACGCCTACATGGTCCAGAGGAAATTTGAGAATGCAGTAATTGCATTTCAGAGAGCTGTTACCCTCAATCCGTCTGATGCCGACTCTTACAACAATCTGGGGGAGGCGCTGGGGGAATTGAAACAATATCCGCGCGCGCTTGAATCTTTCAGCAAGGCAGCGGCCCTGGATCCAAAACTTCTGAAAGCAAGATATAACCAGGCAGTTACTTACGACAGGATGCGCAACTTCCGCTATTCAGAATTCGTGTTTCGAAACCTGATAAAAAGCAATCCGCAATATGCGCTCTCCTATGACGGTCTCGCGGTTACGCTTTCCAAAGCCGGAAGAGCAAAGGAAGCGATCGCGTTTCATGAGAAAGCAATCGCACTTGACCCACGCGATCCTTCCTACTACTACAACTTCGCGATTAGTTATCTCATGCTGGGGAACACCGCCAAAGCACTTGAGCAACAAGAAAAACTCAAGGCAATTGATCCTGTTATCGCCGACCGCCTTGCCAGCCTGATCGTGAAGCACCAGATGTAACGCACTTCCTTACATAGGCGGTAGACTCCGATCAAGGAGCGTCCCTTGATCAATTTTTAATTGCTTTGGCGCCATCTTGTGCAGAGATCCCGAGCCGCTTCGTCCCAGGTTGGAAACTGAAACGTGAATCCCGACTCAAGCAGACGGCTCGGAACTACGCGACGGCTCTTGAGTATAAGTTCAGTTTCGCTTCTCAGAAGAAACGCACCAAGCTCCAGCATCCATTCGGTCGCGGGAAGACCGAATGATTTGCCCCACGCGTCTCGGAGCTTTTGCATAAACTCAGAATTGGGCAGGGGGTTTGGCGCGGCCAGATTGACGGGCCCGTCCAGTTCTTCATGCTGGATTAGCCAGAGCGCGGCCCGCATGAAATCCTGATCGTGGATCCAGGATATATATTGTTTTCCGTTTCCGGAACTTCCACCAAGTCCGAAGCGAACCAGTCGTAGCAGAGTGTCAAACGGGCCACCCGGATCGGGGCTCATCACTATTGCCGAGCGCATCAGCACCTTGCGCGTGTGTGGAGTTGTCGCTTCGTTCAGTTCACGTTCCCATTTCGTCACAATGTCAATACTGAAGCGCCACGTATCCGGCGCGTTCGGTTCCGACCCACCGATGATTCCCGTCGCTTCGTCATTCGGGGTATCGTAACGATGCGCATAGATTGTGGCGGTGCTGGCCTGGAGCCAAACGCGAGGTGCGCGAGCTGCCCGGGTTATGGCCTCGCCTACGACTCGAGTTGATTTGATCCTTGAGTCGATGAG
>JALYTI010000437.1 GCA_030854375.1 Acidobacteriota bacterium
CGATTTTCTTGCCAATCAACCGCCCGCAAAAGCCATGTGTGAGATGGCGCCCTCGATAATTTTTCTCTTCGATCGCATGGGAGTTCCCTTCTCGCGCACAAGTGAAGGACTACTTGATTTTCGCCGCTTTGGCGGGACGAAACACCACCGCACAGCATTCGCTGGCGCTTCCACTGGCCAACAGTTGCTATACGCGCTTGACGAACAGGTGCGGCGCTATGAATCAGCCGGTAAAATTCGCAAGTTTGAGCATTGGGAAATGATGTCGCTGGTGCTTGACGACGCCCAGGTCTGTCGTGGCCTTGTAGCAATGAACTTGCAGACGCTCGAGCTCAAGGCATTTGCGGCGGACGCGGTGATCATGGCGACGGGTGGTCCCGGTCTCGTCTTTGGCAAGTCGACCAATTCCATGGTCTGCACGGGCAGCGCCGTGGCGGCCTGTTACCAGCAAGGCGCTAAGTATGCTAACGGCGAATTTATTCAGGTGCATCCAACTTCGATCCCGGGCGAAGACAAGCTGCGTCTGATGTCGGAGTCAGCACGCGGCGAGGGCGGACGCGTCTGGGTGCCGCGGAAACCAGGAGACACCAGATCGCCTTCATCGATACCTGAAAACGAAAGATGGTATTTTCTTGAGGAGAAATATCCCGCCTACGGCAATCTCGTCCCGCGTGACATTGCGACCAGAGAAATATTCCAGGTCTGCATTGAAGGTAAAGGAGTCGGCGGTCAGAATCAGGTCTATCTGGATCTGACTCACATTCCCGCAGAAACATTAGATCGGAAACTGGGTGCGATTCTCGAAATTTATGAAATGTTTGTAGGAGATGATCCGCGTCACGTGCCGATGCGCATCTTTCCAGGAGTGCACTACTCCATGGGTGGACTGTGGGTTGACTATGATCAGCGTACAAACATTCCCGGTCTGCTAGCGGCCGGCGAATGCGACTATTCGATCCACGGTGCAAACCGCCTCGGCGCCAATTCGCTCGTGAGTTGTGTCTATGGTGGCTTTGTGGCGGCGCCTGCTGCGATTCAGTATGCCACTAATGTTGAACGGAACGGCGCTGATGGGTCGCGTGTGTATGACCAGGAGCTCCGCAGGCAAAAAGAAATAAACGATGCACTGATTAAACAGAGCGGTAAAGAGAATCAGTACATTCTTCATCAGGAGATGGGCAAGTGGATGACCGACAACGTTACGGTCGTTCGTTACAACGACAAGCTGAAGGCCACGGATAACAAACTACTCGAGCTTATGGATCGCTACAAACGGATCTCGATCAACGACTCGAATCTCTGGGCGACGATGGCGTTGCCGCATGCGCGGCACATGGACAATATGCTGGAACTGGCGCGCGTGATCACACTTGGCGCGCTGAATCGTAACGAGTCACGCGGCGCGCATTACAAGCCGGAGTTCCCCAATCGAGATGATGACAATTTTTTGAAGACTACAATCGCGGAGTATTCAGGCGAGGGGCCTGTTATCTCGTATGAGCCGGTAGACGTTTCGCTCATCCCTCCACGAAAACGCGATTACAGTAAAGCGAAACAGGAGCCTAAACACGATCCGGCAGCGGCGAGACCGGCTGCGCCCGCTGAAAGGACCTAAGGTCATAAAGTTAAAGGCCAGAGTTAAGCCTGGGCAAAGCATTAACGCCACAGACGCTCAGAGATACACGAAGAATGACTCAAGTAAGCAAATCGCAGTTAGGAAGGGTGGTTTACCCCCGCCGGTTGAATGGCACTCAAGCTTGGCGGTGGCAAGCCACACTTCCCAACCCCGAGCTTCGGTGTCTTAGTCATTCTTTTCGCTTTGTGCCTCAATCGGTAATAGATTTGTGCTTCAATCGGTAATAGAACCGCTAATAGAAACTAGGCGACTATGACAGCGCAAGTACACACCACGAAAGCCAATCGCGTTCCGCCGAAGACTGTAGAAATTCACATCAGGCGCCGCCCAAACCCGGACTCGCCGCAGTACTGGGAACGCTTTGAACTTCCTTACCGTCCCAATCTCAACATCATTTCGTGCTTGATGGATATACAGAGGAACCCGGTAACAATGGAAGGCACACCGACCACGCCTCCCGTGTGGCAGATGAACTGCCTCGAGCAAGTGTGCGGCATCTGCACGATGGTGATTAATGGCCGCGCGCAACAATCGTGCTCCGCCCTAATCGATAATCTTGAACAACCGATCAAGCTCGAGCCGATGGCCAAGTTTCCCAACATACGCGATCTCGTGGTCGATCGTTCGCAAATGTTCGATCACCTTAAACGTGTGAATGCGTGGATCGAACTTGATGGAACTTACGATCTCGGTCCCGGACCTCGCATGAACCAGGAAGATGTGCAGGAGCGTTACGCATACTCTCGTTGCATGACGTGCGGTTGTTGTCTGGAGGCGTGTCCTCAGTATGACGGAGACAACTACATTGGTCCGCAGGCCATCGCGCAGGTGCGGCTCTTCAACATGCATCCCACCGGGCAGATGACTCGCGACGAAAGATTGCAGGGAATTGTCGGAGAGGATGGCATCGCTAACTGCGGCAACGCGCAGAATTGCGTCAAAGCTTGCCCGATGGGCATTCCGCTCACTCGCGCGATCTATGAAGAGAACCGTGAAACTGTAGTTCACGGTCTTTTTGGCTGGCTAAAGCACTAGGGCGGACGTCAGAACCGTGTCATACAGATCACGAAGACTCGCCATCCAATCTAAGCGCAGTCGATCAAACCTCTAAATCCCCAAAACGTTAACGAGCTCCTGCACCGCCGCGGCGCTTTTCTGTAAAGCAATCCGTTCCTCTGCCAGCAAGTTGATTTCGATTATTTGCTCCAGACCACGCGCGCCGAGTTTGCACGGAACACCGACGTAGAGTCCGTTGATTCCGTACTCCCCTTCGAGATAGGCAGCGCAGGGAAGAATCTTTTTCTTGTCTTTCAAAATCGATTCAGTCATCTCCACTGCCGCGGCAGAAGGCGCGTAATACGCCGAGCCTGTTTTTAGCAGTGAAACGATTTCGGCACCACCATTCGCAGATCTCTTAACGATGGCATCGATTTGATCTTTCGGCAGCAGTTCGGGAATGGGAATGCCGGCACAGGTTGAGAAGCGAGGTAGCGGCACCATCGTATCGCCATGACCACCCAGCACAAACGCCGTCACATTTTCAACTGAGACA
>JALYTI010000054.1 GCA_030854375.1 Acidobacteriota bacterium
GCCCCTGATCTCAAGGTAAGTGCCAAATCGTCAGCCGATTGTTTCGTGAACCTTCCTGAGATTTCGCCCTGGTCGTTAATTTGGGACTTGATGAACGCAATCGACTTCACCTCATCATTCAGAACCACGCCCATATACTCGTTTATGTTGGAGCCGGTCCAGGAACCGAATTTCTCCGCGCCTTTAGGCTTCAGTGCAAAGGCAATCTGATAGTCCTCTGCGCCGGCGCGCGACTGTGTTGCTGAAGCGTTGCGAAGCTCGCTTCCGTCAACGACGGCAGGAGACTCGACCACGACCCATTTTTTCGCCTTCTGCGCATCTGCGGGCGTAGTCTGACTTGCAGTTGTCGGCTCATTGCGTTCGGCGTAGGGCAGGATGCGGCGATTTGTTGGAACCGTCCCGCCAAGCGAGGCCTTCGCCTCTTCCTCAGTGTTGTAAGTTTGAGCGGGACCAGGGCTGGGCGGGCTCACGACGTGGACTAACTCGAGCTTGGATTCAGCCTTTAGCAGTTGCTTTACTCGCTCCGGGTCGTGGATGCCGGGCATTTGAACCAGGATCTGATGAGAACTCTGAGATCCATGCCGCTGCACCAGGGGCTCAGCAACTCCTACTGCGTCCAACCGGCTCTCGATAATCCGTTGAGCCTGGTCTGTGGCCTGTTCGGCGATCCTCGCCTGCGCCGCGGGCGGCAACGTCCAGGTAATCGTGTTGCCGCTAATGGAAGCTGACCAATCCGAAAGGTCCACTTTCTTTTTTATCGCTTCTTGTATATCCGAGAGCTTTGAGGGGTCTGCAGCTTCAAGCGTGATGCGATAATTGCCGCCTGTCGTTTCTGCTTTCGCTTCCTTTACAGGAAATCCTGCCTCTTTGGCGGCCGTTTGAATCGCGTTGGCATCAGTCTGCGTGAGAGTCTTGAGCACCTCATCAGTCTTCACACGCATCACGAGATGCGTGCCACCTTTTAGATCCAGGCCGAGGTGAATATTGCTCGCCAGCGCGGCTTTGATTCCGGACCAGGTAAAATCGTGAAGAGTGGGACGGCGACGCGGGCCGATAACAATGTAAATACCGACTAGTGTGATGACGACAATTAGAATTGTACGTTGAAGGAGATTCTTCTTTTTCATTGCAAACAAATCTTCGCCTGGCAGAAACTCAGCGCGCTATTTTTTCTCTTCTCCCTCAATACCTGCGACGGCCGATCGCGCGATTTCGAGTATTGACTTATCGGCACTTCTGATAAAAAAGCTTGTGTCGCGAACGGTGGTGATTGTCCCGATTATTCCGCCTGTAGTGACCACTCGATCGCCCGCTTTCAATTGCGAGATTGTCTGTTGCAATTCTCGCTGCCGTTTTTGCTGCGGCCGGATGAGTAGCATGTAGAAGACGCCTATGATTAGGAGCATGGGAACCAGGCCGGTAAGGCCTCCCAGGCCACCTTGTAACAAAATCAGGAAAGTTGTCATTTAAGTAATTATGGAATCAAGCTGCGCGTTTGGAAGGCTTCTCACCTGATCGGTCGCCCTTCTCAAGAACGGCAAACGCTAAGGACCGCTCAACGCTTCAGCCTGGACGTTTGCGTTCAACTTCTCGGTGAACTCTCGCCGAAATTTCATGAAATCGCCAGACCGAATAGATTGCCTCACGCGTCGCATAGTGTCAAGGAAGAAGGCCAGATTGTGGTGCGTTAACAGGACACTCGCGAGCATCTCACCTGACATGTAAAGGTGCCGCAGATAAGCGCGCGAGTGTCGCTGGCAAACGGAGCATTCGCACGAATCGTCTAACGGTCGTGTGTCCAACGCCCACTGCGCATTTTTCACGTTCACTTTTCCGCACGATGTAAACGCCTGGCCAGTTCTACCGTTCCTCGTGGGCAACACGCAGTCGAACATATCCACTCCCTGCGATACTGCTTCAACAAGATCCTGCGGCGTACCCACACCCATCAAATATCGCGGATGATCAGGCGGCATCGCCGGCGCCAGTTCGTTAATAACTTCCCACATGGTTGACTTCTCTTCTCCGACGCTCAATCCACCGATTGCATAACCATCAAAGCCTATTTCCGTTGTCCGGGAGAGGCTCTCCCGTCGCAAATCAAGGTGCGTTCCACCCTGGACAATTCCAAACAGTGCCTGTGAACCGTTAACTGAATCCGTCGCTTCCATGCGCCCCGTATCAAAAGTATGAGATTGCAGGCTGTCAAACTTTGTGCGCGAACGCTCTGCCCAGCGAGCAGTGAGTTCCATACTTCGACGTGAATCGGCCGACAATGCATCTCCGGCAGCGCATTCATCGAAGGCCATTACGATGTCCGAACCGAGTGCTGCCTGAACTTCCATCGAAGTCTCGGGCGACAAAAATCTAAGACTGCCATCAACATGTGAACGGAATTCTGTGCCTTCCTCCTTGATCTTTCGCAATGCACCCAGACTCCAAACCTGGAAGCCTCCTGAATCTGTAAGCAGCGCTCGCTGCCATCCGCTGAATCGATGCAGTCCCCCGCAAGTCCGTATGACTTCTGCGCCCGGCCGCAACCAGAGGTGATATGTATTACCAAGAATAATGCGCGCATCGAGGTCTTGCTCGAGGGCTTCGAAACGAACTCCCTTAACTGTTCCGGATGTGCCGACAGGCATGAAGACGGGCGTGTCGATAGTTCCCCGCCGGGTAGTAATGATTCCGGCTCGCGCATCGCCGTCGCGGGCAATCACGTCGAAAGCAATGGGAGGTTTGGTTATCATTCGCAGAACCCGGTTGAGTACGCTGCTTATCTTTTTCGGGGTTTCTTATGCTTTTCAATAATCCGCAGGGGGGTTGCGAAGAAATTGAATTCTTCGCGCAGGCGATTCTTCAAATAGCGCTCGTAAGAAAAATGCAAACCCGCCTTGCCACCTGAGGTGAATAATACAAACGTCGGAGGACGCACTCCGACTTGTGTCATATATTGCACGTGGAGTCTGGAGACCCCGCCTTTAACCGGCGCCGGCGCGCTACCTCCGCGTGGCTGTGAAACTGCGCTTTCGAAAAACGCGTTAAGCTGCGACGTAGTTATACGGCGGTTTCGTGCCTCATTTGCGCTGACAGCCAGCGGCAAGAGTTTTTCCACCCGTTGACCCTTGAGGGCCGAGATGGTAATCACCGGCGCCCAGTCAAGAAACTTCATACGGTCACGTATAGTTCTTTCAAACTCACTAACGGTGCCGGTCTTTTTATCTTCGAGGGCGTCCCACTTGTTCACCGCGATAATGATGGAACATCCTGCGTCGTGAGCATATCCGGCGATGTGGGCGTCAAGCGCGGTGACACCTTCCTCCGCATCAATGAGTACAACCGCAACGTCGGCGCGGGCCAGGCTTTTCATGGCCATCACGATCGAAAGCTTTTCAGCCATCTCGCCTGTCTTGCCCTTTCGGCGAATGCCGGCCGTATCAATGAGACGGAATTTTTGTCCAGGAGTTTCGAGTACAGTGTCAATCGCATCGCGGGTCGTGCCGGCTATGGGCGAAACTATTACTCGCTCCTCGCCAATCAACCTATTTAACAGCGAAGACTTTCCCACGTTGGGACGCCCGACGATCGCCAGACGAATCTCCGATTCCCGAGATTGCGTCAACCCGTCTACCGCAGCAGCATCCGGTACCTCTTTGAAGTCCTTTATCAAGGCATCAAGCATCTCGCCTAAACCGATGCCCTGCTCCGCCGAAACGGGAAATACCTCTTCGAAGCCGAAGCGGTAAAACTCCGCAGCTTCTGCCTCCACTCGCGCCGCTTCCGACTTGTTGGCCGCAACCAACACTCGTTTCCCCGTCGCTCGTAAAAGTTTCGCCAGCTCTTCATCGAGAGGCATGAGGCCCTGACGCGCATCAACTACCCAGATCAATGCCTGGGCGTCATCAATTGCGAAGCCGGCCTGCTTGAAAATATTTGAGGGTATGACCGCATCGTCGTCAGGAACGATTCCGCCCGTATCAACAATCGCAAAGCGCTCACCTGTCCACTCAACTTCGCCGTAGATCCGGTCGCGAGTAATTCCTGGCTCGTCACCGACAATCGAACGCCGCTGGCCGATCAGCCGGTTGAAGAGCGTGGACTTACCGACATTGGGTTGGCCCACTATTGCTACCAGTGGAAGGGAGCTACTCGTCACCCGATCTCCTGAGGAAGTCATAATTTTGCCTGCGCTTACAGACTACATACTAACAACCCACGCAAACAAACCGCTGGCCGACAACCTTTTCGCGAACCTCATTATCCAACCAGAAGGTTGATGGGAACGACAACGGCGGGCGGCGTCTGGCTACAGGTCAGAGACTATAGATTATTTTCGGTGAATTAGGGGGTTGTCAGAGTCGAACTTTGGGGGTACGATTTGGCGAGCCCGTAAGTAGCGCACACTGCGACTCTCCGCGCACCGCACCTGCGCCAGGCCGAGGGTTAGATCATCAGTGAAGAAGCTCTTAGAAGACCATCAAAAAGAGGTCGTAGATGAACTCCATGGATATTGGGGCTTCGGGAGATCCTGGAGGTTTCTGATCCCCTGGTACAGTCCCTGCGGGTGGTGGCGACGAGATCGTGATTCCGGGTGTGAGTATCTCGCCACCAAATGCTGCTGTTGACAACAGAAGCGAAAGGAACAAAGCGGAAAAGAGGGGTGCGATCTTTCTCATTTTCTTCTTCCTTGGTGAGTGTAAATCAGCGTCCTGAGTCACTCGGATGTATTGAACCTGAACATCATAACATGATTAGTAAGTATACTTACTATCCTGATGTTTTTAAAGCGGGTAAATAGCGATGAAAACAATGAATTCACAAAAAACCCTCGAAAGCCGAGAGTGTCAAGTCGACCGTCAATGCTCACAAGCACGCGAGCTCGAGCGCGCAGGCGACTACGAGGGAGCGCGGGCCGCGCTGTCAGGCATATGGAGCGTGGTCGGCCAGCGGCCGCTGACGGAATCGCTTACCCCGGCCATGAAAGCGGAAGTCCTGCTTAGAGCCGGGACGCTTTCCGGTTGGATAGGTAGCGCCAGACAAATCAGCGGTGCCCAGGAATCTGCCAAAGACCTGATAGGTGAAAGTGTAAGACTATTTGAAAATCTCGGCGACCGGGACAAGGTTGCAGAAGCTCAAACTGACCTGGCTATTTGTTACTGGCGCGAAGGCGCGCTTGACGAAGCGCGGGTTCTCTTTAAACAGGCCCTCGCCAATGCAAAACTCCCAGATAACAAGCTGCGTGTTCTGGTAAATGTCACAACTGTTGAAATCGCCTCAGGCGACTACCAGGCTTCCCTCGCGATTCTTGACCAGGCCGCTTCCCTGCTTGAACAAACCGAAGATGATGGCATCAAAGGTCGCTACCACTCGCACCGTGCGGTAACTCTCAGAAACCTGGGCGGCAAGGATCCCGAGTATCTCGATCGTGCTTTGATTGAATACAGTGCGGCCAGTTTTCATTTCCAGTCGGCGGGCCACGTTCGCTACGTTGCGAGCACCGAAAATAACATTGGCTTCGTTCTTCTTCAATTGCAACGTTATGAGGAAGCATTGGCGCATCTCGATAGCGCACTCAAAATTTTTGTTTCTTTGAAAGACCTGGGCGTCGCTGCTCAGGTAAACGAAACCAGGGCGCAGGTGTTTCTGGCGCAGCAACGCTACGCTGAAGCGGTCCGTTGGGCCAGCACGGCTGTGAGAACTTTTGAAAAAGGCGATGCGCAGTCGTTGCTCGCGGAGGCACTCATTACCCAGGGCGCCGCACTGGCGCGATCGGGTAATGATCAAGCGGCACGCGTATCTTTCGACCGGGCAATTGCAACCGCGGATACCGCGGGCGATCGCCACTCGTCAGCCCGGGCGTATCTGGTAATGATTGAAGAGTTGCAAAATTCTTTTGGAGCCGGTGAAGCCGTGTACCTTTATCGCCAGGCAGATCAGCGCATTGGCAACTCTCCTGACAAGGACACACTTAACCGACTGCGAAAGTGTGCGGAGATCGCTTTCGACAACTCAACAGCAAACGGGAACGGCCGAAGTGAACAATCATCTGGCGAGAACCTGGAGCAACAGTTGCTCCGATACGAAGCCCAATTGATTAAGAAAGCGCTGGATGAGGCAAACGGTAGTATCACTAGAGCCGCTCGCGTTTTGGGCGTAACACATCAAGGACTTGCTTACATTATTTCAACCAGGCACGCGAAGCTGATGTGGTTGCGTCGACCAGTGCGAACCCGGCGTCGCTCTATTATGCGTAGATAAATGAGTGGTCCTTAGTCCCGCCTGTGAACCTGCCAAACAAACAGCGTCTTCCTTTTGTTGTGGAAAATGAGTGAGGCATTCATGACCCCAATTACCCAGGCAAGCAGTTTTGGTCTTTCGCAAATCGGACAGATTGCCGTAAATGCTCACGATCTTGAAAGGGCTGTGACGTTTTACCGGGACAAGCTGGGGATGAAACATATCTTCACCGTGCCGCCGAAATTGGCCTTTTTCGATTGTGATGGGATCAGGCTGATGCTTTCGCTTCCTGAGAAACCCGAGTTCGATCACCCCAGCTCGATCATCTACTTCAGCGTGACGGACATTCAACAGGCGACGAAAACTCTCTCCGACCGCGGCGTTCAGTTTGTGGAAAAGCCGGCCTTCGTTGCTGATATGGGTTCATACGATCTTTGGATGGCTTTCTTTCGCGACTCTGAAGACAACCTTCTGGCTTTGATGAGCAACGTTGCGAAGAAGGGCTAGAGTCAGCTAGCGAGCGTTTCAAGACAGGCTTAATAAACAACCCGCAATTAACTAGGTGCCCTAACAGCGAATGCCAGAACCGGGAGTGGTAACGACTGGCCGAATGCTCAACCTCTGATTACTGACAAAATCAGAACCGCGAGCGGTAGCGACCGGCCGAACGCTCAACATCTGATCACCGACAAAATCAACGTCCGGCGCGGTAGCCAGTCGGTTCGAGCGCATTGTTTCATGAAGTCTACAATGGTTACGTGTAATCCGCCGCGATCATCAAGTTGTGTATTGGGCCGGTCGCTACCGCTCGCGGTTCTGATTTTGTCTAATGAGATGTTGAACGATGACGTGGAAAAACCTGGGAAAGACTACTCCCGCAATAGCCGACTCTTGAACTGTTCTTATAGCTTTTCCTTAATCACCTGGAGCATCCAATGAAGCGGAGAAAGTTTTTGCAAACGAGTGCTGCGGGCTGTGTTCTGGCCATTAGCAAACCGGTCTTCAGCTGGACGGCACCGCAGCCTGAGATCGAGTCTGACTTTAATCGGACGAACCCCGCCTCTACGGAATTTGAACTTGAAGAACTTACGATTTCTGAACTGCAGGACGGCATGAAGTCCGGCAGATTTACCTCGCGCTCGCTGGTGCGGAATTATCTCGATCGCATAGATGAGATCGACAAAGCTGGGCCAAAAATAAATTCGGTGATTGAAATAAATCCGGACGCCCTGTCGATTGCTGAGTCACTCGATCGCGAGCGCCGTGAGAAGGGGGCGCGTGGTCCTCTTCACGGAATTCCAATTCTGATTAAGGACAACATTGACACAGCTGATCGAATGATGACGACGGCTGGTTCCCTGGCTCTCGTTGGTTCCCGACCGGATCAGGATGCCTTTGTAGCAAAGAAGCTACGCGAGTCTGGGGCGGTTATTCTCGGCAAAACTAATCTCAGCGAGTGGGCCAACTTTCGTTCCAGTCACTCGACCAGCGGTTGGAGTGGACGAGGCGGTCAGACTAAAACTCCTTACGCAATGGATCGCAATCCGTGCGGTTCGAGCTCTGGCTCAGGCGCCGCGGTGGCAGCTAATCTCTGCGCCGCCGCGATCGGAACGGAAACAGACGGCTCAGTTGTCTGTCCTTCATCAGCAAACTCCCTGGTCGGAATCAAACCTACGGTTGGTCTGATCAGCCGTTCCGGCATTATTCCCATTGCCCATAGTCAGGACACAGCTGGTCCAATGGCGCGAACGGTGAAAGACGCGGCCATACTGCTTGGTGCGCTAGCAGGAATTGATGCTCGCGACGCTGTGACCAGGGCGAGTCAGCAAAAGTCGTTTCCGGACTATACGCAGTTCCTTGATGAGCGCGGCCTGAAAGGTGCTCGCCTGGGTGTGGCGCGGAAATACTTTGGTTTCAACGACCGGGTCGACAAGTTGATGAACGACTTAATTGGCGAGTTGAAGAAGCTTGGCGCCGTCGTTATCGATCCCGCGGACATCCCTACCTCAGGAAAGTTTGATGACTCAGAGCTGGAGGTTTTGTTGTATGAGTTCAAGACCGATCTAAATGCGTATTTGAGCCGGCGCGGATCAAGTGGGCCGGTTCATTCACTGAAAGATGTCATAGAATTCAACGAGCAGAACCGGGAAAAGGAGATGCCTTACTTTGGCCAGGATCTTTTTATTAAGGCCGAAGCCAAAGGTCCGCTTACAGACAAGAAATACCTCCAAGCCTTGCAAAAGAATCACCTTCTTACCCGAACAAAAGGAATCGATCTCGTGATCGCCAGGCACCGGCTCGATGCACTAATCGCTCCTACAGGCGGCCCCGCATGGCCCACCGATTGGATCAACGGCGACCATTTCACCGGCGGGTATTCGTCAGCTTCGGCAGTCGCCGGGTATCCCCACATAACGGTGCCGGCCGGACTAATTTTTGGATTGCCGGTTGGCCTGTCATTCTTCGGCGCCGCCTGGAATGAACCGAAATTGATAAAATATGCCTACGCTTTTGAACAAGCGACGAAAGCGCGCCGGCCACCGAGATTTTTGGACAAGGCCGATCTCGCTTAAACAGCAATTTCGGAGAAGCCGCTCGACGGCGACTTCAGCTATCCTGCTCACGAAAGGAAGGCGTCATGCCCGTGTCAGCAACCGAACGCAAGAAGAAATCGATTTACGGCGTCCATCCCGGTGTCTTGATGACCCAGAAGTGGATTGCTGAGCTGAAACAGAAAACCGGTCGCTCCCTGGACG
>JALYTI010000438.1 GCA_030854375.1 Acidobacteriota bacterium
CACATCACCAGCGCATCGCGCGCAACTACGGTGTAGCCGTACTCAAAACCCAGCACGCCTTCTTCCGAGAGAGAGCTGTCAAAGACTTCAAACCGCGCTTCCGGCTTAGCTTCGGATTGCAACTCGGATAGCGGCGTCCATGATTTTCCGGTCTGCGTGTCGTACAAAACCGCATGACGCTGGCTAAATGTGCCGCGGCCTGAATCTTGTCCACTGAGACGCACGCGACTGCCTTCGGTCACGAGCGATCCGAACGCTATGGCTTCCGCGAAAGCCCAGTCAATAGGCATGGCTCCGGAACCCATCTTCGCGCGTCGCGCAAGTTGGCCCACCATCTTGGGATTGATATTAAAGCCCTCCGGCACTACGGCGATCTTCTCGGCAATACTCTTAATGAGGTCGGCACTTACACCGGTTTCCACTACTGCTGATCCATCGAGTTCTTCCACCAGCACAATCTGTCGTGCCGCGTCCTTTTTCGGCGCAACTTCCTTGGCTCGCGCAAGAGCATCTTCATAACGCTTGACGCGCTCCGCTATTAGTTGTTCTAACTCGGTCTCGGTGATTACTCCTTCTCTGATTAGCCGCTGCGAATAAATTGTCCTTACTCCGGGATGGGCTTTCACGCGCGCGTACATCAAAGGCTGGGTGTAACTGGGCTCGTCAGTTTCGTTATGACCGAGCTTCCTAAAACCCACTACGTCCAGGACAACGTCTTTATCAAACTCCTGCCGGTAGTCCAACGCCATCTGGACCACCCGGTAGGCGGCTTCAGGATCGTCTCCATTGATATGAAAGATTGGCAATTGAGTCATCCGCGCAACGTCGGTCGAATAGATAGTTGAGCGTCCTGCTTCCGGTGAAGTGGTAAATCCGATCTGATTGTTAATGATGATGTGGACGGTTCCGCCCGTGCGATAACCTCTCAGGTTGGCCAAATTGAGCGTCTCCATGACAACGCCCTGACCGGCAAACGCCGCATCTCCATGGAGTAGCACTGGCAGGGCGCGGTCGATCACCTCTTCACGAGGAATGCCCAGTCTGTCTTTCCAGTCGTCCTGCTTGGCCCGCACCATTCCTTCAACGACCGGATCGACGGCCTCGAGGTGGCTGGGATTTGGCGAAAGCGTCAACTTAACTTTCCTGCCGTTAGCTGCCTCGCGTTCGCCGACCGCGCCCTGATGATATTTCACATCACCTTCATCGGCAGGAAATGATGGATGGACAGCCCCTTCAAACGACGCGAAGATGCGCTCACAGAATTTGCCGAGGACATTTGCCAACACGTTAAGCCTGCCACGATGGGCCATACCCATCGTGATGTCTTCAACGCCGCGCACGGCTGCGCCTTCAATCAGTTGATCAAGCAGTGGAATGATCGTTTCGCAGCCTTCAAGCGAAAATCTTTTCTGGCCCAGATACTTCGTATGCAGAAACCGTTCAAACTGTTCGGCCGAAATAAGTTTCCATAGCAGTTGCTTTTTGATTTCGGCAGCGATTGGCTCAGGACTAACAAACTGTTTGCGGATTTCCTCGCGAATCCAAATCTTCTCTTCCTTGCTTTGGATGTGCCGATACTCGATTCCAACCTTACCGCAGTATGCACGTTGCAAGATGTCGAGGATTTCGCGGAGAGTAGCGATTTCAGTGCCGCCAAGTCCGCCGGTAATAAACTCGCGATCCAGGTCCCAAATTGTTAGTCCATAGGTCTCGATGTCCAGTTCGGGGTGGTAAAGCACCGGCATTGCGTGCAGCGGATCGATGTCGGCAATCAAGTGGCCGCGCACGCGATAGGCATTGATCAATTCTATTACGTGCGCTTCCTTCGAAGCCTGCTCTCTCGCGTGGTCTCCAGAGACGAACAGCGAATTTCGATCGACGTTCCAGCGCAAGGGCACATGAGCGATGCCCAGGTCCACAAAGATATCGTCGTAAAACTTAAACTTGCCAAGGAGTAACTCGTGAACACGAGCGAGGAACGCGCCCGATTCAGCACCCTGAATGATGCGGTGGTCGTAGGTGCTGCTAATCGTGATCGCTTTGCTAATACCCAGTTGCGACAACGCTTCCGGAGACATTGCTTGATACTCTGCTGGATACTCAATCGCGCCCGTGGCAATTATTACTGACTGTCCCGACATCAAGCGTGGCGTCGACGAAACGGTGCCGATTGTTCCGGGATTTGTGAGCGAGATGGTCGTACCTTGAAAGTCTGCAATCTGAAGTTTTCCCTCGCGGGCACGCTTTACGACATCGTCATATGCCTTGAGAAACTCTGAGAAGCGCAGTTTATTTGCATTCTTGATATTTGGAACGAGGAGCGTGCGAGTGCCGTCCTTCTTGGTAAGATCGATAGCCACGCCCAAATTGACACTCGTTCGCCGTAGACGCGCAGGACTTCCGTCCACGATGTCGTAACCATCATTCAGCTGCGGAAACTCGTCCAAAGCGCGAATGAGAGCCCACGCAATCAGGTGAGTATAAGAAGCCTTGCCGCGATAGTTGTCCTGCAAATGTTTATTTATGATTCGGCGGTTCTCATCCAGAAGTTTTACCGGAATGCGCCGCTGCGAAGTTGCAGTGGGAACTGCAAGGCTGGCCTCCATGTTTTCGACGATCTTGAGAGCTGCACCCCGAAGAGGTGTTGCTTCCACCGAGGCGGCAGTTGTTTCCGGAGTTGCTTGCTTTTTCGGCTCCATTGCAGCCGCCTGCGCGGTTGGGGCCCCGGCTGATCCCTTGTTTCCATCAACACGTTTAGCCGAACCGTCGTCAGCAGGAGTCACGCCGGTGCCCTTCGAAGGTTCTTGTTTCGCCGAAGCGCCGGGTTCACCGAGCAACTCAATAAAATATGTGCGCCACGATTCGTCAACCAACTCCGGATTACTTCGAAACCGGCTGAGCAGTCCTTCGACGTAAGTTGCATTAGCGCCAAAATTCTCGGCGATCAGTTCCGATATGTCGTTTTTGGCTGTCTGGACCAACTTCTCACCTCTGGTTAAAGACGAAGATGCGACGGGGTTAACCCTCGGCCGGTGTGCTTTTGTAATAGACTACCATCTTCCTCAACCGTTTGCATCCGGCACTGTGAACGTGTCTGATTGAGTCGTAGACGACCAAAAAGTTCTCGAATTACGAGCTAGCCAGTGTTATCGTAGGCCGCCAATCCAGCAGTCTTACGAAA
>JALYTI010000439.1 GCA_030854375.1 Acidobacteriota bacterium
CGTGTAAGTTTCCGTCCCTGGCTTCTTATCCAATTCCAACCAGTGTTCCATCCCACTGGGAAAACTGAAGTCGCTACCCGCAGCGACCTGGTTACTCTCGAGACCCGAGATCGATGCCGGCTTATCAGTAAGAAATGCGGTTGGCTGATTTCGTTCTCCCGGCCCAATAATATAAAGATAGCCGTTCTCGCCAATCTCGAAATGAAACTTGAAGGCCTGCCCCGAAGCAAGGGGAACTGCCCCGGCAACCCTCATTGGTTCAGCCACAGGCGAGTTCGGTAATACCTCGAGCCAATAACGGCCCAACTCCATGGTCGCTGTAGATGCTGCGGTGCCTGAGGAGCTCCTGCTGCCATTAGCGACGGTCTTGCCATTTCCCGATGTTCCGGTTGAACTATTATTCTTTCCCTTAAGCCAGTTGACAGCAAAGAAGCCTCCAACTCCGACTACAGCCAGAACCAATAGAAGCCCCACGACGCCCACAAGCATGAACGGCTTGCCGCGAGATTTTTGCGGCTCGGCTAAATCAATTTTCGAGGACGGCGCCCGCTGAATCGTCACACTGGAAAGGAGCTCAGAGTCGTGAGCGAGAGCTTGCGGCGTTGCCGGCTTCTCATTACCAGCCGCCTGTCCGGGCGCTCTTATTGGCGAAGCCAAAGCTGGCTTTATTCCCGCCGGAGCGCTTGGACGACTAGTGGGTCCGGCGTCGACGGTCACGATGGTCGCCGCATTTACGTCTGAGCGGGTATCCAGGGCATCTGGTATTCCCTGCGTGTGCGCGGAAGAGCTTTCGGCATAGGGAATGTCAGGAAGAGTTCTGTCCAGGTTTGAGGGGGTTATTGTTTCGCCCAGTGAAGCTCTCAGTTCGGCAGCGAGAGCCCCCGCACTGGGCTGCCGGTCGTCGCGGTCTTTCGAGATAGCTCGGTCGATTGCTTCGCTAAAGGCCTTGGGAACGTCTGGAACGCTTTCACGTAGCGGCGGCGGAGTGACCGATAGGTGTTCACGTCTCAACTCATGGAGAGTCAACCCTGAATACGGACGCTTGCCGCTAACCATCTGATAAGCAACTAACCCCAAACTATAAATGTCGGCGCGTCCATCAATCTCTGAATTTCCGTCGCGCGATAATTCGCCCCACTGCTCTGGTGACATGTAGTAAGGAGTGCCGAGAACCTGGCCGGCCATCGTAAGTTCGGTGGTGCCGCTACTCTCGACGCCCGCGATCTCCCGCATCTTGGCGATTCCCAGATCGAGCAACTTTATCGACGACTCTCCGCCCGTGGTTGCCTTGCCCATCATTATGTTTTCAGGTTTCAAGTCGCGATGAACAACTCCCATGGCGTGAGCCGTGTTTAGGACGCTCATGACGGGTTCGAGAATTTCAAAAGCCTGGGTGGGAGTAAAGCGTCCGCGTCTTTTCAGTTCCTCGTCGAGAGTGTGGCCTTCGACATATTCCATCACCATGTAGATGATGCCGTCGGATGCGGTCCTCAGATCGTAAACTGTCACGGCGTTGGCGTGACGAAAGCGGCGTGCAGCTTGCCCTTCACGACGAAAACGGCGCAACCATTCCGCGTTATTTCGTACTTCAGCCGGCAGAATTTTTATGGCAACGCGATCGCCCAGCAAGATGTGGCGAGCCAGGTAAACTGCTCCCATGCCGCCCTTGCCGAGCAGGGATTCGATTTTGTACTGGCCGTCAAGCACCGTACCCACGATAGAAGACGGATCGTCTTCCAGAACCTCACCGTCTGTGGGGCAGAAGCTCACACTATCGTCATATTTTAGTTTGCAAACGGTGCAGTATTTCATGCAGGCTTAAATTCGAAGCGACACATCAAAACGGAAGTTTCCGTGGAGCTATTCGCATGTGAATCGTCCGCTTTTTGGGAGTGTCGGAAGCAGTTAGTCTAACACAGGAGTGCTGGCAATGATTATTGAGCGGCGGTCGATCTGGCGCCTGGTTACTTGTAGATTCTCCGAGCATATTCCTCAACCATCCGGTCGCTATTGAACCGGGGAGCGAGCGTGGCGATTGAGCGTTTCATCATCGCGATCCATTTGCGTGGCAGACCGTGATTGGACTTATCCTGGTCGCGTTCATAGTAGAGAGGCACAACCTCCTGCTCCAGAGCTCGATAGAGTGATTCCGCGTCGCTCGCATCAATGTCCGAGTGTTCCGCGCCCTGAACTTCGCTGCCAATGGCGAATCCGTTTGTCCCGTCGTAGCCCTCGAGCCACCATCCATCAAGTATGGAGAGGTTAAGCCCTCCGTTAATCGCCACCTTCTCTCCACTGGTTCCGGAAGCCTCGAGAGGCCGCCGGGGAACGTTTAACCAGACATCTACTGACTGCACCAGCTGGCGCGCAATTTCATGATCATAGTCTTCGATAAACACCGCCCGGGCCCGAACCCGTATGTCATATTTCCATTTGGCAACCTGCTGCAAGACTAGTTTTGCCTGCGCGTCTTGCGGGTGAGCCTTTCCCGCGAAGACAAATTGAACGGGACGATCATAATCATTGAGCAGGCGAAGCAACCGCTCCGGATCAGTTAGCAGGAGGTTCCATCGTTTGTAACCAGCGACCCGTCGCGCAAATCCAATCGTCAGGTTAGGAGCTCCAAACATATTTCGTGTCGCTGCCACGTACTCCGCACTTTCCCCGCGGTTTACCCTCGCAAGAAATGAACGCTGCCGAATAAACGCAACCAGGCGCTCTTTCAACAACCAATGAGCCGCCCACAGCTCTTCGTCAGGGATTCCCGCGATGGCTTGTTCCCATTGAACGCGGTCACGCAAATGAACTTGCCAATCGGCTCCAACATATTTCTCATAAAGCGATTGAATTAGAGGAGCTGCCCAGGTCGGCGCGTGCACTCCATTTGTGACATGGGTAATCGGAATGTCGTCGATCCTTTTTTCGGGCCAGAGCTTTTGCCAGAGCGCCCGCGAGACCTCGCCGTGCTTACGACTGACGCCGTTCGTAGATCTGCACATGCGAATCGCCAAGGGAGTCAATCCAAAGGGCTGATTCACATTAAGCGGATAGGTTCGGCCCAGCGAAATGAACTCTTCATGACTCAAGCCCAGCTCTTTTTCATATCTTCGGCCAAACGAACGCGTTAAAAGATCAATTTCAAATTCATCATTTCCCGCGGCGATCGGCGTATGCGT
>JALYTI010000440.1 GCA_030854375.1 Acidobacteriota bacterium
TCGCTGTCTTGATTTAGAAACGTAGCGTTGACTCCAACGGAAATCAATTGCCCGATTTTTTCGTCCAGCGACATTCGTCGCAACTCTTTGTTGGCCCACTGAAGCGCTTCTTTAGTGGCTTTTGAAGAGTACGATTTGACGTTCGTTGTAGTCCTGGCGCGTGCTTCTGACTGCACGCTCAACGGGACCAGCGGCGTCAGCACGGCCGCTGACAGAAGAACAACTGAAAGACAGAGACGGATTAAGAAAAAGGAAGTTGATTTCATAACGGCTAGTGTCGTTACCTTGAATGTTAGCCAGCCCGGCTAACATTCACAGCTATTCTGCGGCCGATCAGGCAGAGGGCGAAAGTTCATCGCGACGCTCCGCTGGTGCTGGAGCAAACGCAAAAGAAGCAAGCCAGGCAACGACGAAAGTTATCATACTTCCGATAAGCACATACCAGGTCCACGCAAGCGGCGTAAAAAACCGGATGTACGTCATTACCAGGATGCTTGTGAGCATTCCGATTAACGCCGGTGGCTCGCTAACGCGTCGCAGGAATGTTCCTACCAGGAATACTCCGAGAACCGGTCCATTGATTAATGACGCGACTGACAATGCCTGATCCAGTGCCGAACGATTCTGGCGCATTGCGATTAGCGCGACTCCGATTTGAACAACGCCCCAAATCAGCGTTAATAAATGGGAGACGCGCAGGTAGTGTTTGTCATCGCGCCGGGGCCTGAACGGTTTATAGAGATCATTGACCGCTGTCGCGGCAATCGAATTAAGGGAGGACGAAAGCGCGGCTGCGAAAATCGCCGCCACTACCAAACCCGATAAGCCCGATGGCATAAACTTTGTGATGAAGTCGGGGAAGACCCGGTCGCCCCCAACCGCCTGAAACGTTCCGCCTGCCGGCAGCGTCGCCACACCGGACGCAAGGGTTCCATAAGCAGGATCTGTGTGTGGCCCATAAAAAGCGAATAACAACACGCCTATAAAAAGAAACCCGATAAATTGCGCGAACACGACCGCGCCGCTTGAGAGAAGCGCTGCTGCTGCGCGCCGCGGCTTGTCGGTGCAAAGGTAACGCTGCACCAAATATTGATCCGTTCCGTGCGTGCTCATGGTTAAGAAACATCCGCCCAGTAGTCCAGCCCAGAACGTGTAGGTCTTCGTAAGATCGATCGGCAATGAAAAGTTAAGTGTGCGCGACGTAAATGGTGCGGTTAACGAGTAGACCGTTGGCCTGATTCCGAAATCAATAAAGTTAAACTTGTGATATTGCTCTCCCAAAGCGATAGCCTGGCCCCATCCACCC
This sequence comes from Acidobacteriota bacterium, assembly GCA_030854375.1. Classification (GTDB taxonomy): domain Bacteria; phylum Acidobacteriota; class Blastocatellia; order Pyrinomonadales; family Pyrinomonadaceae; genus PSRF01. The sequence goes on from JALYTI010000440.1 coordinate 1,307, forward strand.
TTAATGCCCATTATTAGAACAATGCCGGCCATCGCTGCACCCGCAAGATAAATTCCCAGTTGCACTACCTCGACCCAGATTACTGCCTCCATCCCGCCAAAATAAGTGAAGATAATCATTACCACTCCAAGCAGCACTACTGAACCAATCACGATCGCTTCGGCATTCGCCTGCGGCTGAAAAGCTGTGTACACCGCGGCCAGCACAAATGCAGTCAGGAGCAAACGGATACCATCAGCGATGTTGCGCATCACCACGAAAAGCGATGCGGCAAGCATCTTGATGCGAGTGCCGAACCGGCGTTCGAGCAGTTGATAGACAGTCATCAGCTCGCCGCGAAAATAGGAGGGTATGAAAAGAATCGAAATAACTATCCGGCCCAGCATGTAACCGAAGACAAGTTGCAGGAACTGGAAATTCCCGCCGCGCGCAAAAGCGATCCCGGGAACTGAGATAAATGTGATGGTCGAGGTCTCAGTGGCAACAATAGACGCGGCTATGGCCCACCAGGGAACAGTGCGATCGCCGAGAAAGTAATCACGTGTCGTTTCCTGCTTGCGTGAGAACCAAACACCGAACAGCGTGATACCAATGAGATACCCGAAGATGATGACGAGATCGAGGAGCTTCATTTCATTTTCCTAACTCGTCAACTAGAATTTCTGAGAGTCGGGACATCAAGAGCAAAGCCGGATTGTCGACCGTCCAATTCGCCTCGGGCATTTCGTTGCATGTGATGGCGAGCGCGATGCGTCCCCGGGGATGGTAAATAATACCGAGGCTACTGCGCAGTGCGTCGAGGGCTCCAGACTTCGTCGCCTTGGGCACGCGCCATTGTTGGCGCCAGATGCCGTTAGTTCCTTGTTCGCGTTTCATCAACTCAAGCATCTCTTTGGATGCAGCCGGGCTGACGACCTCGCCACGTTCGAGTTTCTCCAGGAGCGTAACCATTTCCCGCGGCGTGGTTCGACCAAGACCGAATCGCTTGTTTTCCTCTTTCTTGCCTTCCGCGCTCTCGCCTCCGCCGAAAACACGTCGCATCAGGCGCGTTTCTTTGAGCCCGATTGACTCCATTCGTGCGTTGATTGCGTCTGTGGTCAACACGTCGATCACCAGATTCGTCGCTGTGTTATCACTCAGAATCATCATCAGCGACACACCATCGCGGAACGTTAGACGCAGGCCATCAGCGAATTCCTGAAGAATTCCCGAACCTCCAACCTTCTTTTCTTTCGTCAGGACGAGTTCATCATTCCACTTCGCTTTTCCTTCTGCCACGCGCGCGAATGCTTCCACCATTATCACGATTTTGATTGTGCTCGCGGTCGGCACTCGGTCGTCGCCACCTAGTTCGTAAACCACTCCGGTATCAAGGTTCTTCGCGAATAAACTGACCTTGCCTTTGAATTGCGCTACCTCCGCTCGCACGCGTTGATCCACAGCGGTTTGTTTTGATGCCTGAGCCGTTTGCGCAAAGGTGCTCGCGCTGGCTTGCAGCAAGGCGACGAGGACCAGACACTTAAAAAGCTTTTGAGTCATAGCTATCATGCTCACTCGCCATTCCAACATAAATCGCCGAGGGATTTGATCCGTGGGCAAATGCTCTCGGGATGTAGATTGAGCGGGTCCAGCAGAATCCCGCGGAGTCCCATTGCGCGTGACGCCAGCGCGTCATAGGCGTAAGAGTCTCCTACGTAGGCTGCCTCTTGCGCCTCAAGCCCAAGTTGTTCAAGGGCGAGCCGGAATATCGCGGCCTCAGGTTTGCGGTGACCGACGAGGTGCGAGTCTATGAGTAGGTCGAACCGATCTGAGATGCCGGACGCATCAAGCGAGTCAATCAGACGCCCATCTTCTGTATTCGAGATAA
>JALYTI010000441.1 GCA_030854375.1 Acidobacteriota bacterium
GGAAATACACCTTCGGGGCGACGACGTGCTCTTCAAATGCCAGACCTGCGGCACCTTTTACATGGGCCCGCCTCTCGGACACGTGCGCGATCCACTAAAGCAAAGTCGTTTTGTTGAAGCTGAACTGTCCGCTTTACTGCAAGCAGCGGGTGGCACGTTGCCGGTTATCAAAAAAGATGCGCGAGGCGTCTTTATCATGGAGGCGCCGGGTCATGCTCCGGCGGCCGCCAAACCAGCAGCCGCTAAACCAGATCAAGTCTCGCAGCCTTCTGTTGCCGGCGCTCCAACGCCTGCCGCTTCGAAACCCAGCGCACAGCCTGCGCAAAAGTCCGCGGCGCCAAAGGCGGGAGCGGAGCCTGATCGAAAATTAATGAAACGGTCCACGTACGCAGCTGTAGTCGATACGGGTCCCGTTGCGGGCGAAACTTTTGAACAAAAGGTGGCAAGACTAAAAGCTGTCGCAGCAGCAGCAAAGCAACGCGCCGAGGAAGGTGGAGATTTAGTCGCGCCATCAGCGGAAGTTGCACCAGACTCTCCTGTCGTAGCCACAGTCCTCGAATCCGCGATGACTCCGCCGCCGCCGGCTGTTTCTGAATCTCAGGGCGTCGCGCCTTTGGAAGCTACGGGCGCCCCGGCTCCCGCGGTGTCTAAACCCACGGGCCAGGCTGATCGGACGCTGATGAATCGATCTACTTACGGCGGCGTGGTGGACACTGGGCCAGTCCCCGGGGAAACATTCGAACAAAAGGTAGAACGCTTAAGAGCTGTCGCCGCAGCCGCGAAGCAAAGGGCGGATGGAGCATAAAGACTATCCGCAGATTACGCAGATTCCGCAGATTACAAAAAATACAAACCAAATACCCAGCCCCAAGGATTAGAGGTTACACATAGAAAGACACAACGGTACTGTCCGTTTATGTAAATCTGCGTAATCTGCGTAATCTGCGGATAATCCTCCTTCAACGCAAATGCGCGGGTTGTCGGCCGCTCCTCGCCTCCATCAGCATGTGACAAACAACTGCAACTACGATTATTGATCCTCCAACTAACGCCCAGAAACTGGGTCGCTCTCCAAGCACCAGAAACACCCAGATAGGATTGAGCACCGGTTCCACGTAACCAACGATACCGGCGTCGAGCGAGCGAACCCCGCGGGCCATCGCCACCGTAAACAACGTGTACGCCAGCCCAATCTGGACCACTCCAAGATAGAGCACGCTCAAGGCATCGTGCGTCGTTAAGCGGGGCAGTATTTTCAATCCCGCCGGCGCCGCTATGAGGACAACCAAAAGATTGCCGTAGATTACCGAGGAAGCGCGATTAACCGCACGCGATTTCGTGTGACGCAGCAACAAAAAATAGCATGCGAAACAGAAACCCGACGCGAGCGCTAGCAGATTGCCAGTCACGTCCTGCGGTCGCAGCTTGCCGACAAAAAAGAGCGACATGCCAAGAACACACACGACTACCGTGATCAGATCCCGGGAACGAAACTTTTCCTTGTAGAACAACGGCTCCAGAATAAGCAGATACATCGGGGCTGTGTATTGCAGGAAAATCGCGTTGGCAGCCGTGGTTTCTTTCGTTGCCAGTACGAATAGAATCAGCAAGGCGGCGTAAAGCACCGACGCCAGTGCCGTAACACGATTCAAACCAAAGCCTTCGTGCCTTGTGAAGATTGCAACAGTGATCGCGGCCAGCAGGGATCGACCAAAGGAAAGTTCCAGTCCCGATATCGAGGTCCATTTGATGAACAGACCTCCGGTGCTCCACAGTACCGCAGCCGCCAACACAAAAAGCAGAGGTGAATAATGTCGCGAAGACGGCTGTTCCTGTGTGGGTCGTTCTGCGGGCAATGAATTGGATTGATTCTTCACATCTCAGAGCGTAATGTTATGCCCACTCAGGAGACAAGTGCCTTAACGGATCGTTCATCAGTTCGAATTACTTACACTGGACATGAATAACTATCAGGGGCAACCATTTCCGCCGAATCAGGTTCAGCCACCGGCAAAGAGCAATAAATGGCTGTGGATTATCCTGGGCTCCGTAATTTTTCTGGTTGTATTAGCAATGGGCGGATGCATGGCGTGCGCGGCCTTGATTAGTTTGTCTAACCGCGCGTCTTCGGATTCAGATTCCAATTCAACGGACAATCGCGAATCTTCAAGACCCCGCACTGGAACGGACGCGCCGGGCACAATGGCCGGGACCACATGGATAGGCAATCTGAACTGTGATGAAGGCGGAGACTCGGAGGTAGAGTACCGGTTCGCCGAGTCAGGCAATCCAATTTACAGGTATGAAACCAGGGACGGGGTGAGTGAAACAGAGCTCACGTCGCCGGGACAGGTCTTCAGGTACTTGCCTCCAGGAGGTGGCGTTACGACCGTTGAAGTAGACTCGCTGTCAGTCTCGTCGGATCGAGTGAGCCACACAGAAAGCATCTCCCACGAGGGCGGCGCCGGGGGCACGCTGGAACAAAGCCAATCGAGCATGGCCACAGACATTACGTTGGCGGGTGCGGAGCTGGAAGTTGAAACAAAATTCCGTTCGCAATCTACAATCAGTCAGCCCGGAATTGTCGTACCCGGAAACGAACACGTCGTTACATGTAGCGGGAAAATTCGGCAACAGTAGCACTATAGACCGTGTCCGGCTCAACCGTCCTGACTTGTCTCCTTCAACGATCGCAGATACTTTCCGAACACACCATTCCAGGGTGGGATGACTATTGAGATAGCGCCCAACGCCTTTGCCTGGCAGGCAAGTCGGATTAGCGGCCTGGGCTCAGTCGTGTCAATGTAACCAAATTCTTTTATCTTCTTTCCCTCGCGCACTGCGACATCGGAAAGCTTTTCCGCGCCTCCAAGAACTCCCACCCAGCATGTGCCACACGAAGCGGAGCGGCATTCCACGGGAATTGGACCTTCGGGCCGGCGCGGATCGACTTCGCGCCAGTTGCGCGTCCGATCATCTGCAGCGCCCCAGGCCATATCCTGGTCGTGGTTCATCTTGTATTTCGCGCTATCGTCGGTCTCATCGTAGGTGATGGTCCACTTCTTATCGATCGTCTTGAGAAAACCAAGCAAACCCTGGCTATCATCTTTCGCGCGATCGCGCAGGACCTGCTCCGGTGATTTCCGGGCATGTTTTTTGTCGAGCAGCAT
>JALYTI010000442.1 GCA_030854375.1 Acidobacteriota bacterium
AGGTGGGCTCGCCTCCGCTTTTGATGGCAATAATCAGCCCTCACCACTCGAAACTACCACTCGACGCGGAATGCCTCAGGGTCAGGAAGGCGGGCTCGCCTCCGCTCCTGTTTCCCATTCGCAATGGCGTCTCTACGGCAACAAGTGGTTCGCATCCGCCATCACTTCCCAAATAGCTCTGACGCTCGCCCGGCCCGAAGGCAATCCTCCCGGCGGCCGCGGCCTCGCTCTCTTCTACATTGAACTGCGCGACGAACGCGGTCGCATGCGCAACATCCAGATCAACCGTCTCAAAGACAAACTCGGCACACGCAAAGTTCCAACTGCCGAATTAACCTTATCCGGCACACCCGCACAACTCGTCAAGGGCCCAAGCGACGGCGTACGCAACATCACGCCTCTACTCAACATCACGCGTCTGTGGAACGGCATCAGCGCCGTCAGTCTAATGCGACGCGGTCTCGCCCTCGCACTTGATTACGCGCGCAAGCGCATCGCCTTCGGATCCCCCCTCGTCGACAAGCCACTACACATGGACACTCTCGCCGGCCTGCAAGCCGAAGCAGAAGCCGCCTTCCACCTCGCCTTCTACGTCGCCGAATTAACCGGCCGCTCCGAAACCGCATCGACAACCGCCCGGGTAGGACAGGCATTCCTGCCTGTCACGGATGCGACAGGGGCGACAGACTTGGGCACACTCAACTCTTTGGAGTGCGGTGACTCGTCACCGCTTTCGGTTGCGGCGGCATCCAACTCCCAAAGTAATCAAGCTGCCAGCATCAATCAAAACGAAGCTCTGCTCCTCCGTCTCCTCACGCCAGTCATGAAACTGACCACCGGAAAACAAGCCGTGACAGTCCTAAGCGAAGTCATCGAAGCCTTCGGCGGCGCCGGGTACGTCGAAGACACCGGCCTCCCGCAACTCTTACGCGACGCCCAGGTTCTCCCGATCTGGGAAGGCACCACGAACGTCCTCTCACTCGACACCCTCCGCGCCCTCGGAAGTTCCACATCCAATGTCCAAAGTCACGTTCAAGTGGGGATGTCTCAGGGTCAGGAAGGCGGGCTCGCCCCCGCTCCTATCAGAACCGCGAGCCGTAGCGACCGGCCAGTAGCTCAACTCGGAATGTCTCAGGGTCAGGAAGGCGGGCTTGCCCCCGCTCTTGATCCCGGTGGCCCAACGTCTCTCCCATTCCAAGCCTTCAAGTCGGCAGTTTCGAACTGCCTCAGCGAAGCCCACGATCCCCGACTCACCGACCCCATCCGCATAACTCAATCAGCACTCGCCCACGCCGAAACCTGGCTGTCTGAATCAAACTCCGAGGCCAGCGCTCGAAGATTCGCCATGACCCTCGGCCGCACAATGGAACTCGCACTCCTAATCAAACACGCTCAATGGTCACAAGATCACGAATCCGACGCACGCGCCATCGCCGCCGCCCGACGCTTTGCCAATTCCGGCATCGACCTTCTCGTCAACCACGCCGTCGACGATGTGCACGCGCTATTTCCAGAAACCTGATGCCCACTTGTTTCTCTTGATTGTTGCTTTATCCGCCCTGGGAATATAATGCGCGCCGTCCACCTCGCACCGGTATTTCACCTGACCCTTACAACTGGGAGAAATCCAATGAGAAACAACTTCAAGCTCGCTTGTCTTGCGCTGGTCCTGTTTATACTGAGCACTTGCAACCCTGCTTCAAACACAAACAATAACTCGTCGCCAGCCCCCACACCTGCGCCGTCCGCTACCGCGAAAGCCACCGCCACTCCCACGCCTGCGTGCACCGTCAAGCAAAACTTGACACTGGTCTGGTGTACAAAATCCGGCTGCAAGAAGAATTGTTATCTTTACGAGGATGGCAAAAAAATTCGTAAGAGCGGCGGTCCGGAACAGGGCATAACCCGCCGAGAGCTTGGCAAGTACGAATGCAAGTGTGAGTGACGCCACCCGCAATTGCATTTGACCAGTCCCGCACGTAGTAATGAATTTGGCGGTGGTGTGTCTGTCAGTTTGGCAGTTGTGTGTCTGTCAGTCGGTTACCAAACCTAATACCGGTGCGGTACGTCTATTCCAATTCACAATTCACGACTCTCCGGAACTTACGACGATCTGCTGTTTGCTGCTGCTGTCTGTGCCTGCTGTCTGCTGCCTGCTCTCTGGTGTTGTGCGACTCCGGATTGCTCACCTACCTCTAATTTTGGGTAGGGCCATGTATCTCCACGTTCTAAGACTTCCTTATCTGCTTCGTCGGTTGTCAGAAATGTGCTCAAACGATTTAATCCTTTAACCGCTTCCTCTCGCGTCCACACTCCCACCAGTCGGCGAAGTGATTGGGCGTACGAATACACACTTGCGGTTGCCCAGCTTTCCGCGTGCAGCTGCTCAATACGATGGCCAGAACTCCAGCCGATTTTCTTTGCGTTGTTCTCAAGCGGAATTTGTGTTGAGCGCGCATAATTAAAAAGCTGCATTACGGACTCGAGAGAGCAAAACATGAACTTGGAATGAACCAAAACCAGAACCACTAATAGAACCCCTAGTAGAACCCCTATGTAGAACACTTAATAGAACCACTATTTATTGACATGCTACCGGATTAGAAATATGGTGTGCCCACACCGAGCGATAAGTCGTCTTCCCAGTATTACTACGGCCGCATCGCTGCCAGGTTTTAGTCAGAGCCAACACAAGCTTACTCAATCATAGACTTTACACCCGAGTTTCCCGTACCCCGGGTGCTAAGTCTCTTGTCCCTTGTACGGGAAGGAGTCTAACCATGAAACACTTTCTAGGAGCAGCCTTCGTGTTGCTGCTTGTTTCCCCCCTGGTGTGCGGTCAATGCACTGATGCCGACAGGCAAAAGCTCGAGGCGTTTGACAGGGCGTGGGGCGATGCAGGACAGCGCGGCGACGCGGCCTTTTTGCAAACGGTTTACGCGGATGACTATATGAATATGACGCCAACGGGTTCGTTCAATAAAACCAGGGCCATCGAGAACGCCGTCAAAAATGCTGAACGCAACAAGAAAAACCCGAACCCCGACAGGATTAGCCACGACTACTACATCATTACTTGTGGTCCAAATACCGCAACCATCACCCATAGGAACGTGATCATCGCGAGGGCTGATGGTAAGGACCAGACCTTCTACAG
>JALYTI010000443.1 GCA_030854375.1 Acidobacteriota bacterium
GAAGTGGATATGCCCGCCTCCGATGGTTCTGGACAGACCACAACGCAGAAGCTGAACTACGAGCAGCTGGAAAAGCTCTTCAACGACTTGCGTGACGAAAAGGCGCGGTTGCTCGGACAAAAAGCGGAATTGCTTAAAGAACCAACCGGGCTCGCCAAGAAGCGTGACGACTATCTAAAGCATCATCTGACCGGTTTGGGACCAAGCCAGATCGACGGTTTGATCCGCAAGATGAACCAGTTTGACTATTCCATCCTGCCTCACCAAATCAGCGTTAATGCAGTCAACATCGTAGATCGTTGCGAAGTTTGTCACGCCGGAATACGCGAGCCTTTGGATTTACGGCCTGAAGACCTTGCCCCGGACGGTCCCGGCAAGAAGCCGGACAATCTCTCGCGGGCGTTTGTGAGCCATCCAAACAGAGAGCTCCTGCAGATACACACGCCGGAACGGTTTGGCTGCTCGAGTTGTCACTGGGGAAATGGTCGCGCGACGACCAGTGAGCTGAAGAGTCACGGGCAAAACAAGTTCTGGCTGTGGCCAATGTTTGCAAAAGAAAACACGGAGGCCGGTTGCCAGCAGTGCCACGCTAAGGATCGCGTCACACAGGGTGCTGAAACAATAAATCTCGGTCGCGATCTTTTCTATCAGCGCGGCTGCGTCGGATGTCACCGCTACGAAGGATTCGATCGCGAAACTGATGCCTTGAGTAACACGCGACAAAATATTAGTCAGCTCGAAGACCAGATCACTGCCAACGAAAAGCAGATTAGAGCTGGCGAAAGCCCGCCGGAAGGGACTAGTGACGAAGACGCGCAAAAAATGCTGGCACAGTCGGAAGCCCTGAAAGTCACAAACAGCATCCTGGCGGCCCGCATCGATCAAGCGAACCTGCAATCGAAGTATTTAATGCAGGACCAAAAGAAGGTTGGCCCAAACCTGAAGGATGTTAGGTTGAAACTGCGCAAGGAATGGATCCCGGTATGGCTCTCCAACCCGCAGGGTTTTCGTCCCGGCACCAAGATGCCAACCTTCTGGCGTTTCGCTACCGCCAGCGACAGCGGCGGGCCAGCAATGCGCGATAAGGATGGTGAGCAGCAAATACAAGCTATTGCCGCATACCTTTGGCAAGACGGCTTCGATGGGAAGCTTCCCGAACAACAGCGAGGTGATGCAGGCCACGGAAAAGAGCTGTTTGAATCTCGTGGCTGTCTGGCCTGCCATTCCATCGGCGAAGAAGACAACAAGACCGGCGGCACATTTGCAGCGAATCTCCAGAAAGTCGGCGAGAAAGCAAATTTCGACTACATCGTGCGCTGGATTCATAACCCGCGTGAACGCTGGGCCCCGTATTGTCCAAAGGAGAAGCGTGATCTGACGGCGGAGGACTACTCGAAACACAACCTTCCATTCGTGTTCGATACAGAATTGCATTCGCGTTGTCCGAACGATGGAGCCGAGTTGCAGGTGCAGAATATGACGGTGATGCCGAACTTCCGTTTGTCGGAAACGGACGCGCGCGACATTGCCACTTATTTGTTTTCGTTATCATCGCCGCCGCAGTATCAAGATGCTTCGTTCATGGATAGTGCCGACCTCAAAGACAAAGGCCGCGCACTTATCAAACAATATGGCTGCGCGGGTTGCCATGAAATTAAAGGCTTTGAAGATGAGCAGCGCATCGGAAAAGAGTTAACGGTTGAAGGAGCAACTCCTATCGAGCGGTTGGACTTTGCATTGTTAACAAAGAAGGCTGAGGAAGGAATCGATCCACTTAACTTGCATCCGGATGGAAGAGACAAGCCCTGGTATAACCACAAGGGCTTTTTCGAACACAAAGTCTCCGAGCCATCCCTTTATGATCAGGGCAAGGAAAAGGATCCTAAGGACCGCTTGCGCATGCCTCGCCCGTTTCTGACTCCAGAATGGCGAAATGCTTTAACTACTTTTCTTCTCGGCAGTGTTGGCTCTGAAGGTTCAAATGTGCCACAGTCGCTTTTCTATAACCCGGAGGACCAGCGCCGGCAGGATATTCAGAACGGTTGGTGGGTCATCAAGAAGTATAACTGCGTGGGGTGCCATCAGGTGCAGGTGGGCCAGCGCTCAGTTGTAATGGATCTACCTTTTTATCAGACGCCGGACGGAAAAGATCTATTGCCACCTCGTTTGTCGAGCGAAGGTGCGCGTGTCGATCCGAGTTGGCTTTTGAGATTTCTGCACGATCCGTCGCTGAGCGGCGATAAGACTGCGGCACAGACTGCGGCGATCTCGAATGCTGAGCAGAGCGCCACAGGCGCCACAAAGCCACCGGCTGGCCCCCAACCGACAAAGGCAGGCTCGACGCCGACGCCCACGCCTGACGCTGCGAAGGCCTCTGCAACTGGAAGTAAGTTGAAAGCGCAGCCCGGCCTTGATCGAAATGGGGTTCGGCCGTATCTGAAGTTTCGCATGCCGACGTTTAATTTTTCTCCAAACGAGTTGCAAACGCTGGCGCGCTTTTTCATGGCAATGTCTGGGCAACAAGAGCCTTACATTAAGGAGCCGCTCCAGCCCTTGAGTGAACAGGAAAAATTGGTAGCGAGACAAATGTTTACATCGGGCACTCCATGTCTCAAATGTCACATCACCGGCGATCCGGGCCACGATGCCAAAGCAATTGCACCAAACTTTCTGTTGTCTGGCGAACGCTTAAAGCCTGAATGGACCTTCCGGTGGTTACTGGACCCCTCGCAGATCAGCCCGGGCACAGCAATGCCTACGGGACTATTTAGAAAAGAAGGGGAGCGGTGGGTGATCAATTTGCCGAATCCGCCGGCGAGCGCGAACGAGTACCATGATGATCATGCAAGGTTATTGGTGCGGTACATGTTGCTGCTAACGCCTGAAGAGCAGAGACGTTTACTGGCGACAACGCCTGTGGCTCCAGCCGCTGCGGCACCTCAGGCGCAGAAGGCGCAACACAGTTCGAAAGGTAAGAGTGGCGATAGCGCTTTGAACAAAATGCGGCGCGCGAAGCGGCCGACTTTAGCTTGGAGCCGAAGCGTGAAAAGCAGCGCTCGGCCACCAGGCATGTAGTAGCACGGAGCAGTGTTGATGGTCTACTTCTCGTGACCTCCCGTGCTAAAGTTAATCAAAAGTTATTCTAATTTGGAGGAA
>JALYTI010000444.1 GCA_030854375.1 Acidobacteriota bacterium
ACCATTACCGAAATTGAGCTAGGTGACACACAGGGTTTCGGCGTTGAAGTACAGAAGTGCCCATGTAGCGTCGATGGCGCTCAAACCTTCCCCGTGAAGATTTCACGTCCGTTCTTCACCGGACTCGGTGGCCCTAACGCAGGTGAGAAGTCCATCAATGTCAATGTGAAGTACACCGTAGATGGCAAGATGGCCAACAAACAAATTCCTTTGACCTTTATCTATAGCACAGCCGCGGTCATCTACTACTTCTATGGATTTGTCGGGTTACTGCTCGGCTACATCGTCAAGTCGCTTCTAGCAAAGCAGAACGAAAGGGATGCGGATGGCAAGCCACTTCAGATGGGCTTTGTCCAGTATCTCTTCAAGAATCCTACCAAGCTAGTAGTTGTTCTTGTTCTGGGATTCGCCGTGCTCTTGTATGCCGATCTACAAGGCACAACGATCTACGGGTTCAGAGAAGCTATTATTCTGGGGCTGTGTACTGGCATTCTCGGTGACGAAGGGCTTGTGCAGAAGATCAGCGCACTAAGGTAATCATAGGCTGTAACGCAGCCCAACAAAGCCTTGCAGCTGACGGCGCGATAGCGTGCTTCTCAAGTAATCTGTTTCAATCAGGGTGGATGCTGATCGCGCGCCGCAGCTGAAGGCCATCTATAAAGCGAGTCAAGAGAAAAAAGAGCGTACCTGTCCGAGGGTGCCGAATGGTGTTTGTTTTTCTCCTGACAGCACCCAGCAGTGTGGTTCAGTAACGTGCTTGTTTGTGTGATCGCACCTTATTGACTGCTTTTGTTTTTGCTTTTGCTTTTCTTGTTTTGCTTTTCGTGTTCCTGCGTTTACCTCATAGTCGCGGTCCGCAGCAGGGACAGCAACCATCTATGCGAGCAGCAGCGCGCTCATGAAGCACAATACGCACTCTTCGTGAGAAGAGGTCGACCGTCCAATCAGCGTACAGGTATGAGTAATGACTACCTGACCTACGGCCTTCGCCGGACAAGTCGACAGCCCACTGCCGTTTCACTCCGCCTCTTTCTTCTGGCCGCGACGGAGAAACTCGGCATAGTCGATTTCAGCTCGGCCCATGATGAAACATCTGATGAGCAGCTTACGGGCGACCGCCACTTTGGCGCGCGCCTTACCGCGTCGTGGTAGCAGTCGTCGATAAAACTGTTTCAAGTGCTCATCATATTTGGCCGCGGTTTGGCCCGCCTCCACCAGCAGATAACGCAACAGCCGTGAGCCGGCTTTACTGATGCCGCCGTAGGCTTTGCGTTCCGCGGAGGAGTCTTCCATGGGATCGAAGCCCACGTAAGCAGCCACCTTGCGGGTGGAAGAGAAACGACTGAGATCACCCAGGGTGTGGACCAAACAAAGCGAGGTCAACAAACCCACGCCCGGATGCGTCTGCAAGCGCTGCACGCGGACGTCGCTTTTGGCTTGGGCTTTCAACCACTGCTCCACCTTGAGGATGCGGTTGGTTAGCTCGTCGGCCAGGCTGACCAACTCCTCTCGCTGCTGCTGACTAATCGGGGAAAGCCGCAAACCAGCCAACTGCATTCTGCCGTTGCGGGTTAAGAGTTGCGCCCGCAGGCTGAGACCGGCGTTGATCGCCAAAGCCTGCAGGCTATTGGCTACCATGGTGCGCAGCTTGACCAACTTGTGCCGGTAACGCAGTTGCCGCAGCAACTCCCGACTCTCCGGCGAATAACGAAACAGCGCCGGAAACTCATCATGCACCAATAGATCGAGCAGCAGGTCGGCATCCCGGCGATCGTTCTTCTGCCGCCGCCGGGCCAGTCTACGGATCTCGGCTGCGTCTCCTACCAAAAGCTTATGGCCCAATTCTTCCATCAGCTCCTCAAACCAGTTGGTGTAACCACAAGCCTCGATCCCCACAATCACTTCCCCACGGAACTGACTGTAGAATGCCCTGACGTCGTCACGCTCATGGTGCAACTCTTGTTGGCCCAAGGTCCCATCCTCCGTGTCCAGGTAACTCACCGTTTGTTGTCGCGCATGAATGTCTACTCCGATATATAATGTCATCGCGGGTGCCTCCTTTGGCGATCACACACCCGGGAGTTTAACCGCTCTCGGTTCGCTGGCGCCCGCTTTATAGCATCAGCGTTGGGCGATGGAACAGAGTTTATACCTGGTGACGACCATGCCTACGCAAATTGAATGGCCAATGGTGAGTGCAATTGCCGGGTCAATTGGTGCTATTGCTGCGTCGATTGGTGTCATCATTGCCCTCATTTACTACAATAAGAATCTCAAACTCAATCGACTCTCGAATTCTGCAAGAATGGTTCTCGACTTTGTCAATATTTTTAACTCAGCCGAGATGAGGAAGCACCGGCGCCGCTTTGCGTCATTGCTTCTTGAAGACTCCTCGTTGATAGATCTCAAAACCGACGCGCCGGTCTTAGAGTTTTTTGAAGAGGTTGCTTACATGACACGGCGGGGTGTTCTTGACGAAGGAATGGTTTGGAACTCTTTTTCTTGGTGGGTGAAGCGCTATTACTTGGCGGTCAAGGACAGGATTGTTGATGCTCGCTCGGAAGTCAGATCATCATCCCTATTTCGTGAGGTCGAATGGTTATACACAAGAATGTGCTTGGTCGGCAATCAGCAAGAGGGGACTTCTATTTACATCCCTCCGTCAGCGAATGACATCCGCAAGTTCTTTGAGGATGAATCTAAGCTAGACTCGGCGCAACCATGAGATGCGATTACTCATCCATCGCCCAACAAATCGTTGGACGCGAGCGGCGGGGGCGTGTTTCGCAACTTGATTCGTCCGGCGATGATTGATTGAATTCGCGCCGCCGCGTCAACTCCACCGTTATGCGGCTCACTTGAGTGTCCCGTAGAATCCTGGCAATGGACTTTGAGCTTGTAGGCGAAATCACCGAGGTAAAGACGATTGCTAGAGGCGGAGGTGTTCGCGACCGAGCACGTCTTCGTAAGTTGTATGGCGGAGCCAGGTGGCGGAAGGCTAAAGGCGTTGCTCGGGTGCGCCTGCCTAATGGTAGGATACGCTTGGCTGAGATTCATTGGTATGAAGCGCACGGGATTGGTAAGAGAGAATTCAAATTGAAGTTGCCGTTTTTGGATTAGCCATGAAAAAGAAAGAGCCGGCTCATT
>JALYTI010000445.1 GCA_030854375.1 Acidobacteriota bacterium
AAACAATCCGGTTTGACCCTGCAGGCGTTCGCGCTTGGCACGTTGCGCACGCGAAAGCGCCGCATCTATGGAATTGAACAGTGCACCCCGCCACTCATGTAGTTCGCGCGAGGCTGAGTTGAGAGAATCGAACGCCCCAGCGCCTACCAACCCTTCCATTACTCGCTTGTTAAGAGCACCTTGCCCCAAACGTTCGGTGAAGTTGAAGAAAGACTTGAACGGTCCGCCGGCGCGAGCCTCGATCACCGAATTCACTGTTGACTGACCCAGGCCCTTGATGGCTGCCAATCCATACCTGATTCCACCAGTCAGCGGTGTAAAACCGGCATAGCTTTCATTAACGTCGGGCGGCAGCAGATTGATCCCCTGCGAGCGAAGTTCTTTCGAATACTTAAAGACCTTCGCGGCGTCCTGGGCTTCACTAGACAGGACCGCCGCATAAAAATGTTCTGGAAAGTGGGCTTTGAGGTAGGCGGTTTGAAATGCCAGGTAAGCGTAGGCAACAGCGTGGCTGCGAGGAAAACCGTAATCGGAAAACTTTGCCATGAGCGAAAATATCTTTTCCGCCTTGTCTTTCTTGATGCCTCTCTCTACTGCGCCGTTGATGAACTTCTCTTCATGTAAAGCCATCTCCTCGCGTTTTTTCTTACCCATTGCACGGCGCATCAGATCCGCTTCGCTCAGCGTATAACCCGCAAGCTTTTGGGCAAGCTGCATGATCTGTTCCTGGTAAACCAGGACGCCAAAAGTGTTGCTGAGAATCTCCTTCATTTCCGGAACCAGATAACGGACGGTCTTCTGCCCGCGGTGCCGTTGAATAAACTCTTCAACCATTCCGCCATCGAGCGGACCCGGACGGTAAAGCGCGTTTAAGGCCGAGAGGTCCTCAACATCCTTCGGCTTAAGCTTTCGACAGATCTCCTGCATACCCGAAGACTCGAACTGAAACACCGCATCAGTACGCCCTTCCCCGAAAACTGCCATGGTCTTTTCGTCGTTAAGCGCTATATCTGGCCAGTTAATCTCTTCGCCAAGCAGTTGCTTAATCGTCGTTAAGCAATCATTTATGACGGTTAAAGCGGTAAGCGCTAAAAAGTCCATCTTAAGCATGCCGGTCTTTTCAAGGTCCGACATGACGTATTGCGTGGTGAGTTCTTCCTTCCCTGATACGGCGATGGGTATGAGTTCCTGCAGGGGAACCGGGGAAATGACGACTCCAGCTGCGTGAACGGACGAGTGGCGCGCGCAACCCTCCAGACGCTGGGCAATCTCCATCAAATCCTTAACATTAGGATTGGTTTCAATTTCCTTTCGCAGCTCGGGAACTTGTTCAAGTGCCTGAGCAAGGCTTACGTTCCTTCCCCGCACCGGCGGGGGAATCATTTTTGCGATGCGCTCGACTTCCGAGTAGGGCATTTCCAGGGCGCGACCCACGTCCTTGATGGCCGCGCGAGATGCCAGCGTACCGAAAGTGATGATCTGGCAAACAGAGTCCCGGCCGTAGAGGTTCGCAACGTGGTTGATGACGTCTGCTCTTCCCTTAACGCAAAAGTCAATATCAATGTCAGGTAGAGATATGCGGCCGGGGTTCAAGAATCGCTCGAAGATGAGATCATACTGTAAAGGATCTATATCAGTGATCTCGAGGCAATAAGCTACCAGGGAACCAGCCGACGAACCGCGACCCGGCCCCACCGGAATCGAGTTTTCCTTGGCGTAGCGAACGAAGTCCCAGACGATCAGAAAATAACCCGCAAAGCCCATCTGCTTAATCATCGCAATCTCACCAGCGAGTCGCGTCTGATAATCGGAAATGGGGTACCTGAGTTTGCCTCGTGACTCCTGGCGCTCCCAGACTTTTTGTCGCCGCCGCTCGAAGCCTTCCCTTACGACCTTTTCAAAATAATCTGCGGAGGCTCCTTCGCCTTCCGGTATTGGATAGTTTGGCAGGTGGTTAATATTTTCCGGCAGTTTTAGATCGCATCTCTCAGCGATCTCAACTGTGCGCAAAAGGGCATCAGGCAATTCGTCCCCGAATATTCGCCACATCTCGGCGGGCGAGCGGACGTAGAAATTTGGGCTGGCGTACCGAAGCCTGTTGGTGTCTGTCACTGTCTTGCCCAAGCCGATGCAAAGCAACACGTCGTGAGCGCGGGCGTCCTCGGGCGTAAGGTAATGTGCATCGTTTGTAGCTACGAGTGGCACGCCGGTGCGCCGGGAAAGTTCTACCAGCGGTTTTCGAATCCTTTGTTGCGCGTCAAGGCCGTGTTCCTGGATCTCGAGAAAGTAGTTTCCCTTCCCCATGATCTCTTCAAATTCAATCGCGGCGGCGGCCGCCTCGTCACAGTTTTCGCGCGCCAGCATCGCTGAAGGTACGCCGGACATGCATGCCGAAAGTGCAATCAGTCCCTTGGAATGTTCAGCCAGCAGTTCCTTATCAATGCGTGGTTTGTAATAGAAGCCTTCGGTGTAGGCCTTTGAGGTCAGGCGAACCAGATTCCGATAACCATCCAGATCCTTTGCGAGAAGGATGAGATGAAAGTTTGCCTTCTCTCCGGGAGCTGAGGCCGCGCGATCCTTTCTGCTGCCGCGCGTGATGTAAGTTTCGCAACCGATTATCGGCTTCACGCCGCGGCTCTTCATGGCGTTGTAAAAAGAGATTGCGCCAAACATGTTGCCGTGATCAGTCATGGCACACGCAGACATGCCAAGCTCCTCAGTTCGCTTGGCAAGTGGTTTAATTTGGATGGCGCCGTCTAAGAGACTGTAGTCTGTGTGCAGATGGAGGTGTGCAAATCTTTGATCCGGCATAAAGATTGAAAAAGACTAGCTGCCTATTTGGCAGGCAGCAACAGGAGAAAGTTTGATTCGGCTCGGGACACTATAACATGCGAACTCAAGTCACGAGCTAGAGATCAGAGGTCAAAGATCCATGCCCATGGTTGGTCGCGAAGATTCCTTCCTTAGATCATTCCGAAACACTATTCAACACCAAAGAACCAAAAACCTCCGCGTCCTCTCAGGTTGGGAAGGGGGCAAAGCGTAGCGCGCCCCCGCTCAGTTCAAGCTTCAACACCACTCTACAGAAAACTAGCCACTAAACTTCGCCTATGGTTGAGTGATTGATTTAATGTTTGCGACTTTGGA
>JALYTI010000446.1:0-496 GCA_030854375.1 Acidobacteriota bacterium
AACCACGCGGCCACCCTTCATGTCGAGATAGTAAATCGCGTTTCCAGTACCACTGGCGTTGAGTCTTAGCGGGTGTTGTTGTTGGGCTCCCTCCCCATGGGCCTGAATGGTATCAGTTCGCTGAACCAGAAGAACGGGTCGGCCCTCATAAATAGCCTCACCTGAAACGACAAACGATCTGACTGTGCGCGAGATCGTAGGAATGGCAGCTTGGCAGCCAGTCGTGCTCACCGAATCCTGCCAGACCAGCCCTTGAGAAAGCCGAGCCGGGAACTGTGTCAGCAGATTGTGGAGATCTGAGACCATAGCGGAGCTGACTGGGTTGCATTTGTCACTGCTGCCATCGCTTCTGACTGTGAGGCCGTTGTCGGCAAATATTCCTGAGATCTGTGCGGGGAGTTGGATCGGCTGGACGGGTCCAATTAACCCTTGGGTTGTAGATGAGAATGTGTCGACGACTGCTGTAAACCCGATCCCACTATCTCCAGCTGACGTT
>JALYTI010000446.1:506-3145 GCA_030854375.1 Acidobacteriota bacterium
TTAACGTAACGAGCTCGTGAGTAATATTCGTCGAGATTTCACGATTGCTGCTGGAGTCCGATCGGCTCTCGATGGCGGCACTTCGCGAAACCTGATACTGCAGAGCACCAAGCGTGTAATTGAATGTCCAGAAGCTGGCGGAAGAAGGGTTAACCACCGGAGCCCGTGGTAGCGTAGATGTTGGCGAAGCTGGTGGTGAGGTTTGTGTGCTACCGCATCCAATCACGAAGTAAACCAGCAATATCCAGCCTATTCTTCCGTGCAGAATATCCACGTTTTTTCCGCCAGCTGGTTATTGGTGAAACAAACAACCTCCGAGGAGAGATCCTCGGAGGTTGTCACGTTGTTGGCAATCGGTCTATAAGCCGGGTTCTGTCGGGCCACTTGCGTGGTCCGGACGATCATTTCTCTACGAGCATGGTCGCCCATGCTCTCTAGCAGCCTACCCGCGGTGTCTTGATCGAGGTGGACGCCTCTCGCCGCATATTTGGCCTTGCTCCAGCCGGGGTTTGCCGTGCCGCTCATGTTGCCACGAGCGCGGTGGGCTCTTACTCCACCGTTTCACCCTTGCCACCCGAAGATGGCGGTTTCTTTTCTGTGGCACTTTCCGTCACGGACGGCTCTCGCTGTCCGTGCCCAGGTGTTACCTGGCAGCCTGTCCACTGGAGCCCGGACTTTCCTCGAATAGGTATCACAGAGATACCAATGCGCGATCGCCCGACCGATTGCTCTCGTGAAATATAACGAATGACGAATGAAGCGTGTTTCTGTCGCGGGATCTCGAGGTGCCGGACGATCATCTGACAGCGGGTTCGTATCCTTCCGAATAAGAACAGTCTCGCGACCTACACTGTGAAGGGGAGGAGATCATGCCGCTAGACTCGAAGCGTAATCCGCAACGCACACCTGTGTCGACGATTCTAACTCCGCTCGAACGGTCACGGGTTGATGCTGCAGCCCAGGGCTTGTGCGATGCGCTTCACAGAGAGTCGCTGGATGAAGTCCTGTCGGATCTGAGGCAGCAGAAAGCCAGCCTCGTTCTCATATCCGTTACGCGTTATGGCTCTCAGAGCTCCAGTCGTGTAGCGGCCATGGTGAGGGAGTTTCCCAGAATACCGGCCGTGGCGCTGTTGACGGAGACGCAGAGCTCAACGCCCCACGCCACGCTTGCCCTCGGGCAGCTTGGCATTCGGACGCTAGTGGATGCAAGGTTGCCGACGGGGTGGCAAACGCTGAGAAATCTCCTTGCATCGCAGGGCTCGAGCGACCTGCTACGGTCGGCTCTTACGCAAATCAGTCTTGATCTGCCCGGAGTGTCGAAGGATTGCTGGCGGTTTTTTGAGCTCCTCTTTGATCCATCGCCCAAGATCTCGACAGTCCGCCAGCTCGCGCGTTACCTGAACATTTTGCCGAGTACACTGATGAGCCGCTTCTTCCGTGCAAAGCTACCGGCGCCCAAACGCTATTTGTCGCTCGCCAGGCTCATCCGTGCAGCTCGCCTCTTCGAGAACCCGGGGTTATCGGTCGCGCGCGTCGCGAACCATTTGGACTATTCATCTCCCCAGAGCTTCGGCCGGCATGTGCGAACTGTGATGAAGATGTCCCCGGTGAAGTTCAGGAGTACCTACGACGGACAGGGCATGCTCCAGTTCTTCCGAACAGAGCTTGTGCTTCCTTACGTCAATGTGCTGTCGACGTTTCGGCCCTCCGCAGCGTACCCGGGTTGGATGCCAAAACCCCAACACGGAGAACAGGTTAACTCTGTAGAACGCTGATGATCTGACTTGCTGTCACCAGAGCTACTACGGGAACGCCGGCCTTTTCAATCGTCTGCCGCGCTCCCTCCTCGCGGTCGACCAATGCCAGAACTCCGACGACAATGCCACCCGCTGTGCGTACGGCATCGATGGCTTGAAGAGCCGAGCCCCCGGTGGTTAGGACATCTTCAATCACCGCCACGTGATCGCCTTGCCTGAAGGGCCCTTCCAGCAGCTTGCCGGTTCCGTGAGCCTTCGCCTCCTTCCGCACGGTGAATGCTCTCAAGGGATGGTCAGATTGCGCGCTGGCATAGCTGATCGCGTAAGAGATTGGATCGGCACCCAATGTCAGCCCGCCGACGGCATCAACATTCCAGCCTGCTTGTCGAAGCGCAGACAGAGCGAGTGGCCCGATGATGGAAAGCCCCTCGGGGCTCATCGTCGTCAGCCTCGCATCGATGTAGAACGTCGACTGCTTGCCTGAAGTAAGTGTGAACTGACCATGTTTGGCGGAGCGTTCAGCGAGAAGCGCAACGAGCGTCCGGTGATCAGTCATGGTGCGAGAGGTTATGGATTCTTATGATTCGAGTCAATGCATGATGCACTTTCGCACATTGGATTCGATCACTGGACTGGTTTTGTTGGGTGGATCGTATCCCTCGCAACCGTGCTTGGCCTCGCTCTTGTAATACGTCACGAACGCCGTCAGGCTCGTAGCCTCGTAGAGCGATCGAAGGAGCTGGAGCGCCTTTCCTCGGAGCTGTTACGCGTCAATCGCATGAAGAGCGAGTTCCTTGCGAATGTGTCTCACGAGCTCCGGACTCCATTGAATGCCATTGTTGGATTTGTCGACCTGCTTCGTGAAGGCGTATATGGAGAGCT
>JALYTI010000447.1 GCA_030854375.1 Acidobacteriota bacterium
ATAGTAACCTTCGCGTTCGGGAGTGAAACTCAGCTGGGCTGCGCCATCGCTATCCGTTTTCAACGTCTGGGTGAGTATGTCGTCGTGTTGATAGCCGCGAAACTTGATTTGCCATGGCTTCTGACCCCTGGTTACAGGCGGTGGAAACGACGCTGACTTTGCTTCCAACTTTTCACGCAACAGACGCAGATCTTCTCCCTTCACTTCGCGACCAGAAGGATCGACCCAGACTTCCCACCAGTAATCTCTCGTTATCTTAACAATGCCTTCGGTAGTGACCGGCTGGTCGTTTGCGTCGAGCGCCTTAATGTCAACCGTCACCTTGTCTTTAGGGCGGTAAATATTTTGTTGCGGCCTCGGGTAGACGTAGTAACGCTGGTGCGTGACACGAACACTGTCGCTGGCAATGATCTCGCGGCGTGATGAATCGGTGACCCGCGCCTCGATGCGATACTGGAAATCCTGGTTGTAATTTTCGCGCGGCGTGTCAAATGTTAGCGTCGCTTTGCCGCTCGCATCCGTTTTGATTGTTTCGCGTTTGATAACCTGGCCCTGTCCTCCGTAGTAGTAACGGCCCTGTTGCTCGATATCTTCGTAGTACCACGGATAATCGCGATGCGGATACCAGTAGTGATAGAAGGGATTCTGGTAAACAACTACCTCGACCGCTGCGTTGCTAACTGGACCGCCAAAGTAGTAGTTGGCTTGAATAATTGCTTCGACTTTTTCTCCCAGCCGGAACGCCTTCTTCTTGCCGTCCTGTTCCGGAGTTTGCACTGTTACTTTGAACTCAGGGAGTTTGTATTCTTCCAGGCGGAAGAGCGTTGCACCGCCAATACCGGTGCGGCGCCCTTCGTCCCAGAACTGTACTTTGTATTCGCCTAGCGGCAACTGCTCGCCCAGTTCGAGTGAACTCCAGGCGCTGCCAAAAGCATTGAGGGTCGCCTTACCTTCGCTGACCTTCGTCCCACGCGGATCGTTAATCTGATATTCGACTACTTGATTGGCAGGGGTTGAATAAAGGCCGTTACCAAGACGACGCGCGATGAATTTCCACTGAACTGTTTCTTTTGGACGATAGGCTGGGCGATCGGTGAATGCATAGATTCGCCACGGGTCCCCCTCGCCGGCAGAATTTGCATATCCGGCGGCAAAGGCCTGTCCGCCATTCGCCGAAGGGCTGGCGGCGGAGACAAAAAGATTGCGAGAGCCCTCAGTGCTTTTCAAGTTGAACACTGCAAGCCCATCGTTATTCGTGGTTTGCCTCAGCTTGCGCCAGTGCCATTTCTGGTTGAGGTAGTAACTTTCCCACAAAGCGATGCCCGCGTTCGCAATTGGGGCGCCGGTCAGCGCGTTTGAAAAATAGACAAGCGCTTGCCTGGCGGTGGACTTCAAAACCAGTGAGGCATCGGTGACCAGGACGAGGTCACGCGCAGATAACGAACCGCTCTTTGCTTCGAGCAAATAGGCACCGATGGGTAACTTGCCCTCAATGCGTACTTGCTCGGCAATCGGTTTGTGATCTCCCTTTTCATCAAGATTTTTGGACCAGACCTTAACAGCCTCTCGCCCGGCAACCTGCACCTTTTGAATCCAGGCGCCGTCATCAGCTTCGCCTTCCTCTTCATCTGACATCCTGGTAAAACGAACATCGCGCGTCAGATCAATTTTGTAAATCGCGAAATCCACGCGCCTGATGTTGCGCGCATTCAGACCAAATTCGAGTTCAGAACCTGGTAGGAAAATGTTAGAGGCCCCGACGCTGATTGTTGGTTCGGTAATGTTCTTAATCTGCTGCTGGGCTTGATCGTAGTAGCGGGTTTCGCCTTTCGCGAATTCTTTCGTAAGGCGGCGATAAAGCTCGTGCGCTTTAACATAGTCGACCTCTTGTTGCCACTGGCCATCGGCTAATTGCCGAATGGAACCGTTGCTGTTCATCCATTCGGCGTAATGAAACAGCGCGTCGTCGTACCAATCGGTTTGCCTGCCTGCTTTCAGCGCCGCTTCAAACTCCTCCGGCACGCGCTGGCGCTGTTCCCAATCACCGCCCGTGTATCGCATGGTCATCGCGATCAGAAAATTCAGATGAGCTTTCTCATTTTCGCTGATGCTGATTTTCAGGGCATTTTCTAAAACCTCTAGTGGAAGATGGTTGCCGTAGTAGGTGTAATAGTAATATTCGCCTGGACGAGGAGGCTCGGCGGCTTTGAAGACAATCTTTAGGTAACGGTCACGTGCCTGATCAATCTCGCGTTGGCCGGCCCACCACTCAAGCGCTTGCTGATAGTGGGGCCAGGCCACGCCCCAATTCATCACTTGAGAGCGGGTCCAGAAAAAATCGGCTAGCGATTCATGGGACTCTGCCCACACCAAATCGCGTTCGTCCTCTTTATCATTGGTCCGAATCATTTCTTCGAGCTGCTGCTGAGCTTGCTCGAACTTCGTAGTGTCTGACGTTGCAGTGGCTGCCTGGGCACGCCATGAGGTATCCGCGAGCCGGAACTTAACCCAACGGACTTCTGGCGGCGCTAAGGTGGACTTATCGACCTTAGCGTAGAGCTCGTTAGCACGCGCATACGAGCCCTGCGCGTAGGAGCGTTCAGCCTCAGATTTTAGTTGCGAATAATCAGGCTGCTGCGCGGTTGCGTTCAGCTGTGCAGTAACGATCAATCGATCTGCTGCGACCATTACGAGGAGAAACGTGAGTACGGCGATGTAGATGATTGTTTTCATAGTCGTCTTGTGTTTTCGGACCTGTGTTCGCAAATGTGGCCATCGAGGACGGTCCTTGACGGTTTTCAGACTGATGCTGTGGGAGACGTAGAGCTACGTTCTTAATGGGCCGCTTGATTGGACCAAAGCGCGGCGGTATGTGCGTTCTTTAGAACCGTCATCACGGCCGAGCGTTGCCCGCGCCCTTCGTCAACCTGTATAGGAACGACTGGCCGTTGAAGACTTGCGGTTTCAATGGGATGGGATCGAGTGATTCCAAAACAGCGGGGGCAAGCCCGCCTTGCCTACCTGAGAGACTTTCTTAGTTGAGAGGTTCCTTACCTGAGGCTTTTTTAGTTACCTGACAGTCGTTCTTAGTCTAAGGGAGTTCCTTAGCTGGCAGACTCTTTGGCTTCGCCACCTGATGTGCG
>JALYTI010000448.1 GCA_030854375.1 Acidobacteriota bacterium
GCCTGGTGATGAATGCTATATCAGGAGCGCGTACAGTGTCGGGATTCGATTTCAACTTGAATCCAGTTTCTGCCGCATATACCTCGCCCAGTCCTTTCTCAATCACATGTTGGGCCAACGGGGTAGCAAGACGCACAATCACTCTTCCATGACGATGTCCAGCCGGTGACATTTTCTTTAGTTCTCCGTTGATAAGCTCATAGCGAAACTGCCCGCGGGGTAACGCCAGCAGCTCATCAGCGGTTATTAGTTGTACTTGGGTGGTCATCTCAATCTGCATGCGGAGGGTGCCGCGTTCTCAGTTGGAATACGTCTCCGTTTTCTCAAATTGATAACTCCTCGATTCCTCTTCGTCTGGTTCAAGTACTGCCACTGCTCCACCACGTTCATACGGCCCTTTCTTGCGCGGCGCGGTGCGATAGCCATAAGGATCGTGCGGTGGCGTTGGCGGCGGCTCGACTTGTTTGCGACCAAACAGACCGCCGAGCAAACGTTTGATAACAGCTAACATGACTCAAGGCTCAGGCTTCTGATCACAAATACTCTTCAACCTCCCGAACAATCTCGCGAATCTGGAAAGGACGACCCTTCACTTTTGAGAATGGAATCGCATCAACCAGAAACTTCGCGCGCACCATCGTGCAAAGTTGGCCCAGGTTCATCTCTGGAATAATCACAGTCTCGAATCCAGCAAGCACTTCGCCTAAATTCTTCGGAAAAGGATTCAGGTAACGAAGATGTGCAGATGAAACGCTCTTGCCTTCGCTCTGAAGTTTTTCCACTGCTGTGCTGATCGAGCCATAGGTTGAACCCCAACCAAGCACCAGCACCTTGCCGGTTTTCTCGCCGAAGACTTCTACAAGTGGAATGTCGTTCGCCGCTCGATCAACTTTTTCCTGACGCAGACGCACCATCAGATGGTGATTCTCCGGATCGTAATTAACGTTCCCCGTAATGTGCTGTTTCTCGATGCCACCGATGCGGTGTTCCAATCCCGGAGTCCCCGGAATCGCGTATGGCCGCGCGAGAGTTTCCGGGTCGCGTGAGTAAGGCATGAAGTTAGCCGGGTCAGTTGCAAACTTGACCTCAATCTTCGGCAATTGATCAATTTCTGGAATGGCCCATGGCTCGGCGCCGTTTGCCAGATACCCGTCCGACAAATAAAACACCGGGCTCATGTACTTAAACGCCAGTCGCACAGCCTCAATTGCCATGTGGAAACAGTCAGCAGGTGTAGCGGGAGCAATCACGATCGCGGGGCATTCACCGTTTCTTCCCCAGACAGCCTGGAAAAGATCCGCCTGTTCCGTTTTCGTCGGCAGGCCTGTTGAAGGACCACCACGCTGGACGTTGATTATAACCAGGGGCAGTTCAGTCATTACGGCCAAACCGATAGCTTCCTGCTTCAGAGCTATACCGGGACCGGACGTTCCGGTTAATCCAATCTGGCCCGCGAAACTCGCGCCAATGGCGGAGCAAACAGCGGCAATCTCGTCTTCCGCCTGAAAAGTCTTTACGCCGAAACTCTTGTGCCGCGCGAGCTCGTGAAGAATGTCTGACGCCGGTGTGATCGGATACGACCCATAAAACAACGGTCTGCCGGCAAGCTGCGACGCGGCGACGAAACCGATCGCCGTCGCTTCGTTGCCGGTAATCTTTCGGTATTTACCGGGCGTGATCTTCGCTTTCTTGATTGTGTAATGTGTGGTGAAGACTTCTGTGGTGTCAGCGAAGTTGTATCCAGTCTTCAAGGCAATTTCGTTTGCCTTGGCCAGTTCCGGGTTCTTCCCAAACTTACTTGTAATCCACGCGAGCGTACCTTCCATCGGCCGATCGTAAAGCCAGTAGAGAACTCCGAGGGCGAAAAAGTTTTTGCAGCGGTCGATCTCTTTGCGGGAAAGTTCAACGTTTCCTTTCAAGGCGTTCATGTTCAGCGTCGTCACGGGAAGTTTGTGTACGCGATAGCCGACCAACGAACCATCCTCCAAAGGATTTGAAGCGTAGTTCGCATACTTCAAATTCTCCGGCGTGAAACCGTCCGTGTTAATAATGAGCGTGCCGCCCTCTTCGAGGTCGGCGAGATTTACTTTCAACGCGGCTGGATTCATCGCCACCAGAACACTCGGTTGATCTCCCGGAGTCTTGATGTGCTGGCTGGAAAAATTCAGTTGAAAGCCGCTGACGCCGGGCAAGCTGCCCGCCGGAGCGCGAATCTCGGCGGGAAAATCAGGCAGGGTGGAAATGTCGTTGCCCAGTACCGCCGACGTGTTTGTAAATTGGGTTCCCGTTAACTGCATGCCGTCGCCGGAATCGCCGGCAAATCGGATGGTCACGGTCTCCCTTTCCTCGAGATTTTTCTCCGCATGTTCTACCGGTGGTTCAATAAGAGTGCTCATGATTTCTAGAAGCTTTCCTTCCGTATGTTAGGTAAATGGTGAATGGTAAATCGTAAATGGTGAAAACCGTTCTTCTATTCACCATTTACTATTCACCCGCCATCCGTGCTGTCCATTACCTGATCGGGATTAGGCGGCAGGTTCATCGTAGTTTTCGGGTAGCTCTCGGCTAGATAGCGAATGACGTCGAAGACGGAGATTGAGCCAACCAGCTTGCCCGCTTTGACGAGCGGAATGTTTCGATAACCCTTGTCATTCATAATGGCCACGGCGTCACCGATCGTCGCGTCAGGCGTCAAAGTCGCGACTACCGGCGACATCCAGTCGCTCACCGGAGCCGTCATATCAATTGCCTCACCAACGACCTTGGTCAAAAGATCTCGTTCGGTGAAAATGCCGACCACTCTGTCACCCTGTTCGCAAATAATTGCGCAGCCGCCTTCATCCTGTTTCATCGCCTCGATTGCCTGAGAAAGCGGCATGGACGGAGCAATACAAACGTAGTCGTCTGTCTCCATTGAGCTGACGCTGTCCTGGCGCGCCTTGCGAGATGACGCGGTCTTGCCTAGAGCGACAGAAGGCGTTTGAGTTGGGGCTGACTGCTCTCTGGACATCGAATGTTTTACTCCGGAAAACCAACTGGAGTGGCGCGTGGGAAGATCGCTCTTACATCAGGTAAATTCTACCAGTAAAGCTAACACGACTAAAGCGCGAATGCGGTGTTGACTCAGATCTCTAAGCGCGAGG